>JALGSS010001046.1 GCA_029821745.1 Candidatus Zipacnadia bacterium | reverse complement strand
CATCGAGTGGGAGCACAACGGATTCTTCGACTACGACCGCTCGCCCAAGGAGTTCGGGTATGACCCCGCGCTGCTTCAGCGGGATGTGTTCGTCGGCTTCGACTGCGCCCCGGGGCTCACCGTCGGCGTGGGAGAGGAACTCTCGATGCCCGTGTTCCTGAGCTGCATGAGCGCGCCCGAGGCCGGCGATGTGCGCGTGGCCTTCACCGGCACGGGCATCGACAGCCTGGGCGAGGCCTTCGAGATGAGCGCTGATGAGTGGGCAGTCGGCGGCATTGAGAAGCCGGGCGTCATGACTGGAACACTCGCCGCGGGCGCTGTTGACCGTCCGGGACTCGTTCAGCTCAATGGGAACGTGACCGATGGCGGGGACGGGTGGAACTGCGTGGTGCTGGAGGCGCGGGACGGCCGCCTTCCCGAGAGCGAAGTGCTTCCCGACGGTCGCCTCGTCGTGCGGCGTCTGGCGGGCGAGGTGCTGACCTCCACGGGCTGGCATGAGGCGGAGGTTGAGCGCGGGAAGGTGGGCGAGGAGCAGCACTTAATGGCTGGTGTCGGGTCTGGGAACTTCGACTACTCCCTGGGTGAGTTGGTCGGCGAGGCCCCCGAGAAGCTCACGGTACTGCTCGAGGCCTCCAGCAAGCGGCCTGGGGCCCCGCAGACCAGTGAGGACACGTGGCCCACCGACCTGAAGGTCACCCTCAACGGAGTGCTGATCGACGCGCGCACTCTGGCCGACCAGGCGGCGGACCACCGGGGCGCTTTGTCCCACATGCACGGATTTCATGGGCGGTATGGCGAGCTTGTGCGGATCGAGGTGACCGGTGACACGCTGACGGAGGTGCTGGCCGCCGGCCCTGAAATGCGGCTGCGGCTTGAAGTGCCACAAGATGCGTGCAATCGTGGCGGGTTGACGGTCTACAGTTCGCGCGCGGGGCGATATCCGTGTGATGTGACGCTGGTTGTGGGGTGAGGCAGTGCCTCTAATCGGACCAGGAATCCGTTCTTGCCTGAGTGAGGATGCTGATAGAACATAAGCATAACCTAATTATACGATTGACAGATCGCTATGGTTTTGGTAGACTTTTACTGACGTGGGGCTCTGCCCCTATCACAACCGCAATCATGAGGAGGTGGTGGCCAGCATGTCTGCCGATAAAGGCTGCGGCCCCAAGAAGGAAAAGGCTGAGAAGAAAGAGGAGACCAAGAAAAAAGGGTGTGGCTGCGGAAGTAAGAAGAAGTAGCTCTATCCGCCCGACGACCGCACCGCGTCTCGTTTGAGATGCTGCTGCTCGAATGAGGCAGGTTCTCCTGCCTTCTTACGGACGGCGGTCTAAAGCGTTGTATACGTGCGCAGGAAGCCCGGACTGATGCTAACCGGGCTTCCTGCCATTTCTGGACATTGGCACGCCTCTCAGTCAGCACTCCTGCATGGCCCCCCATCGTCCACCCCTCTAATTGAATGAGAATTGAGCGATGCGATCTACCGCCACACGACTGTCTTTCATCGCGATTTGCTTCGCCGCCGTGCTTCTTGCCGCTGCCGGATACGCTGACCGTGTCTACAAAGTTGGGGCGTCCAAGGGGATGCCGATCCTCCAGGTCGAGTCCACCATCACCGAGTTCACCACCGCCAGGCCCATCTACGAGGTCCACCTGTTCGCCACGAGGGGGCGCTTTCGGGCATTCCGCGCACCGGCGGGCTGGGACGTGGGCTTCAATCCGACGTGCGGGGATCGAGGGGTCATCTGGTCCACCGATTCCGCTCCGGTGCCGATCGGGGAATTCCTCGACGGGTTCATGCTCAAGAAGTCCGGAGGCGGCGACGTGAGTTGGCAGACCGGAGGCGGCGACGTGAGTTGGCAGACCTACGATGGAGAGAGCAAACAGATCGACTGGGGTTGGGTGAAGCTGAAGGGACGGTAGGCGCCACAGACGCTTGTGCACCACCCCGCACGCCCGTCGGCAGCATCGGCGGGCGTTTTTTTATGGGTGCAGACCTCTGGTGCAGGTCGCCCTGCTGGGACCGCCGGCCACCTGGGAGGCGCCGCGAAGGATTCTCCCCTGATGCGGGCGAAACTCCTTCCATTCTACTTGGAAGGGGAACCCGATGCGCCGATCTGCGCTTCTCTCTGCACTGATGGTATTGGGCGCTTGCGTTGCTCCGTCGGTTCTTGCCGCCGCTGAGTTGCCCAATGCGAGTTTCGAG
>JALGSS010001045.1 GCA_029821745.1 Candidatus Zipacnadia bacterium | reverse complement strand
GCTTGCCGACCAGTATCCCGTGTAGATGCTTCGGTTAGGCTTATTGGGTGGGTACACCAGCTCGTCATTGGGCAAGTTACCGATCCGTTCGCAGGCCGTGTGCGGGTCGCAGTCGGCGTACTCGCCGTACCCGTAGCCGGCCCGGACGAGGTACTTCGGCAGGACTTCCGCAAACCGAAGCAGGATCGTCTTCGCGGTCCGCGCGTACTGTGGCTTCTCTGTCAGTGCGTACGCGATGCCGAGCCGGTGCAGCAGGCCCAAAACGTGTCCCACCTTCCGAAGCACTTGAAGGTCTCGCCGCCGACAAAGCCGATCTTCTGCTCCGGGTCCCACGTGCTTTGCAGGACGATCTCCTCGGGGAACTCGTCATTCGGGAAGACCGTCTTGCACACGGAGCAAGTCAGTTGCTCCGGCGCATTCGACGACCAGGACCACTGCCCGTTCGGGTGCCACGGGAGGCCTTTCGCCCGACACGCGGGGCATGGCCCCACGCACCCCGGGGTCGTGCGCTCCAGCATCTGCTCCAGGTAGTCTGCGGTGATCTTCTCGACGATGCCATCGGCTCCCTTAGCCATGGCCGTCGCGTAGCTCCGGGCCCAATCGTAGCGCTGCACATTCTCGCGAGCGCGCGCCAGGTCCACGGCCTTGATCGCCGCCGCCGGATGCTGCACCTGGCCTCGGTACTTCTCCCAGGCGGACCAGTCCTTCGGATCGATGTTGTCGGCGGACAATGGGATCACCATCCCGACCAGGGCAACGGTGAGCGCTGCCGGAAGATACGTACGCGGACATCCAGACATGAGCGTCACTCCATATGGGCGGGGCGGGTTGAGGGTTGTGTTGACAAACGCCAATAATGGGCACGGAGTGTCACAGCGCGTCGTGACCGACGCGCTACATGGGCCCAATGGAGCCTGTGACACGCCGTGCACGGGGCCCCGTCACACACACCGTGACACCCCGTGCCCATGGTTACGCTTTCTCAACCCAGCCTGTATCCCCGCCTCTTTCTGCGTCGATGCGAAGGTGAGCGGCAAGCGTGTCCTCAATAATGCCCGTCCGGTACAGCCCGTTCCGGTTGGCCACTGCCGGGCGCCAATCGAGGGCGCAGCGTCCCTCCGGTGCGGACACTGAGTACGTCCACCCGCGGTACGAGACCAGGAAGGCGTGCTCGGCGCGGGCGATCCGCGAATGCACCAGGCCGTCGGTGACCAGGAGCGGCACGGTCAGCCACACCCGACCGGGCATGGGCTCCGGGCTCACCGAGTAGGCGAGGCCCTCCGCCGACAGGCGGTAGCGCTCTGTGATGCGGCGCACACTCCCCATTCTGCCCGTGTACTCGATGTCGAACTCGGTGTGTTCGGAATCTGCGCGCAGAACGGTGACCGCGACGTCCTCGATCTCCGTGGAGAACTGCGCGAGAGACGCTTCGGCCCCGTCGGCTTCGCGCCACGCCGGGCCGAGCGCCAGTGCACGCCCCGGAACGGGGGTGCACAGCGAGTACCCGGGCTGAGGGCTGATTGGCATCGACAACGCCAGCTCCGGTGGAGCGTCGGCGCGATGGATACGCCCCAGTCCCGTGGCGTCCTTCTCAAGGTCGGCCTTCAGATCGATCTCGACGTGAGTGCCGCCGGCGGAGGCGAAGACCTTGTGGAACTCCGGCCACAGCGTGAGGACGTACCCGCCCGCCTCCGCAGGGGTCAATCGCTCCTCGATGGTCTCGTCGGCCAGATGCCAGGCTGTCGCGAACAGACTTGCGGCCAGGAGCCCGTAGCAACTGTACTCCCCTCCCGAATCAATGCCGTGGCGCAACTCCGGGGCGAACCCGCTCTTCGTCTGTCGGAAGGGCTCCATATCCGAGATCCAGGGCCGACAGACCCCGGCGGCCCGTCTGGCGGCGCGTTTGAGGGCTCCGGCCACGGCCACGTTCCCCTCTTGCGTCCACCGGCGGGCTTCCAGTTCGCAGATCCCCGCGATCATGCCTTCTTGGATGTGGAACTGGTTGCTGCGGCCGCCGAAGGGTGACTGGCCCGTGACCGACTGGAACAGGAGCGTCGCGAGCCCTCCCCGGACCGTCGCGCGGTCCATCCAATCCCGGTGGCGGCCCTCATAGCCGTAGGAGAGCATCAGCCCCAACTGGTGGCGCACCGTCAGATCGTAGGTGATCGGGTCATTCGGGTCGCGGT
>JALGSS010000107.1 GCA_029821745.1 Candidatus Zipacnadia bacterium | reverse complement strand
CCATGTTCGACTTCCTGATCCAGCAGGCCCGACGGAGGGAGTACTGCTGCGTTCGGCTCGACGTCCAGGCCGACAACGACGGCGCCCGGGCTTTCTACGCTGACTATGGGCTGTCGGACAGCGGGTATGTCGTCTACGAGTTGGATCTCGACGAGGAATGAGTGCTGAGGCGTCTGTGAACGCGTGCCATGCCGGCAAGCTGCGCCCCGGGCCGTAATGACGGCGGGGATCGTCAGCGCGAGCAGCTTGATGTCGAGCCACAGGGAGCGCGTCCGCACGTACTCGATGTCGAGGCGGACCCATTCGTCGAAGCCGATGTCGCTGCGCCCGCTCACCTGCCAGATGCAGGTGAGCCCTGGCTTCACAGCCAGGCGCTCCGTCTGCCACGGTTCGTAGGAATCCACTTCGGCGGGAATGGGCGGGCGTGGGCCCACGAGGGACATCTGCCCCGTCAGCACGTGGAAGAGCTGCGGCAGTTCATCAATACTGTATTTGCGCAAAATGCGACCCACGGGTGTCATCCGTGGGTCCGCCTTTATCTTGAACACCGGGCCGGACGCCTCGTTGGCGTCCTGGAGACTGTCACGGATGTCGGGAGCCGACGCAGTCATTGAGCGGAACTTGTACAGGAGGAAGGGCTTGCCGTTCTTGCCGAGGCGGTACTGCTTGAAGAACACGGGCCCGGGGGACTGGAGCTTCACCGCGATCGTCGCGCCGATCATGACGGGCAGGGCTAGTATCAGCGCGACCGTTGCGCCGATCATGTCGATGACACGCTTCACGATCAGATACGCGCGCGGCTCGACAGGGACCGGGCGGCAGAGCAGGCGCGTGTTGTTCGGACGGCGTGAGTGGGCTCGCATGTATGTGGCGGGCTCCCTCGTCGACAATCGATCGCTCCTATCCGGCGTTGCCGGCGTCTTCGTACCAGAATGAAACGGACTTCGAGTAGAGCGCGGCCAGCATCCGGGTCAGAGGTTTGATCTCCGCGTCGAGATCATCAGTCTTGGGCAACGTGCGCAGGATGATGATCATGCCGCCTGCGCCTCGCGGACCAACGGCAACCTTGGCTCCGTGGGTCGCCCAACTGGAGGTCGTGTCGCCCGGCCGTGCGTAGACGAACAGGGAGACCTCTCGCCGGTCGCCCTTCTCCGCGAAGACCGCGCGGGCATGGATCGGCCCCTTGTGGGGACACTCCTCAGGCGCTGGTATCGCCACGGTTTCATTCCGCGTCATGGTCCAACCCTGGGCCGGATAGCACCCTGTCGGCGCGTGGATCGTGCGCCAGTCGGTGCCGTAGATGAGGGTGTACAGCACCCAGCCGTCAGGCCCCTCGTAGACGCGTTCCACCATCGCCTGAGCTTCCAGGTAGTTGTAGATGCTCTTGTCGACCGGCAGGTCTCTGCCCTCGTACTCGCCGACCTTTTCCGGCAACTGAGAGAAGTCGGGTTCGTACTTCGTCTCTTCTCCACGCAGAGCCCTGGCGCCCTGGGTGAGCCCCGCTCCCACGAGTAGCAGAATGCCGGCGATCAGATATCTTCGCGCATCTTGCCGCATCTCAGCACAGACCCCACTATGAACAGCCCGATGAGTGCGAGGAGAAACACGACCAGCCCCGACACGGTGTGGAAGAAGCCTTCGGCTACCTTGGGGCCGAAGATGCGCCCAAGGACGAGTGTCAAAGCGATCCGCGACCCATTGGCGAACAAGGCCACCGGAACCGACGCCGCAAACAGGACGAGGCGCTTCCACATCGGCGCCTCGACCATGTAGGCAAACAACGCGCCCAGCGCCGACATGGCAATCACGGACTTGAGCCCACTGCAGACGATCGCCACCTCGAAGGTGTACTCCGGGATGCTGATCGCCGTTCCCTCTCGCGTGGTCGGGACGCCGATCGCGCTTGCGAAGGACGCGCCGAACTTCGCGCTGAACAGTTGAAGAGGCTGGGCGAACTGGTCCACCAGAAGCCGGGCTATCGGCACCGCAAAGGCCATGTAGGCGATGGGGAACGCGATCGCCTTCGCCACCGGCCAACCCCACAGCCAGATCACGCAGCCGAACGCGGTGATGATGAGGGCAAAGCCCGAGGGGAAGTTCACGTCGACGTATGTCGCCCACGCGTGCAGCGCGAGCCCCAATGCTGTCAGCGGCAGACCGAAGCGAAACCGCTCTCGGGGCAGCGACGTGATCTTGTCCCAGTGCCGATAGATGATGTAGCCGGAGACAATGGGCACCATGATGCCGTGCCCGTAGTACTCATCCTTCCACCAGCGCTCGAGCATCCACGCCAGGTACTGCCAGTAGCATAGAGCCAGGGCGACACCCACGAAAACAGGCAGGCCGGGGTGGATGGGCTCCGGGGTCGGCTCGACAGGGGCTGCCCGTGCTTCCTCTGGCATGCGTTTCAGACCCGGCGGCGTCGTTTGACGTCGGTGCTCGGGCGCTCGTGGGTCCGAGCTGCCAGCGAAATGCCTTCACGACGCAGGTAATAGAGTACGCCGAACAGTCCGCCGATGATGCCGATGACGATGAAGATCACTGCTCCGCCCATGCGCTCCACGATGGCACCCGTCATCGACTGAACGGAGACCATGATGGTCTCCCACGCCAGCACCGCCCGCTCGTAGGGCCGGTCCGGTAAGTGCGCGGGGTCGGCGTTCTCGTTCTTCAGCGCGAGACCACCGATAGCCGAGTTCACCAGCGCCCCGAGAACCAGGGCGACGAAGATGCCGGAAGCCGCGTACAGGAGCAGTTCCCTGCCGCTGAGCCGACGGTGTTTCCTGCGTCGGCGGACCTTGATCAGCCCTTGCCATTGCGCCCCACACTCTGGGCAGGCATCCGCCCCCCAAGGAAGTTCTGCGCCGCAGGAGCAAATCCGCGTCTGCAGGCGTCCACAGTCCAGGCACCGGCTATCATCGCCAACCGGCGCGTCACACCAAAAGCAGCGCAGGTCACGCTGCGCATCCGGCCCCGTGCCTTGTTCCTCGATGGTCATGCGTCCCTCAGAACCGGAAGACGCGTCACAACCTTGGGCGTTACCCCGACGCCGGAATGCCCCGCGCCTTCCTCATCAGGCGTCCCTGCCGGTGTTCACGTGGCCCGCAAGCGCCGCTGGACAGGCCGGCGACTCGAGATTACGTGTGCGTGCATTACTCGGTCGGCGTCGCCGCGGCACCCTCAGGGGGTGTTGGCGTCGTGCCCGGCGGCGGACTCTGGCTCCTCGCCCCAGAGGTGGGAAGCGGCGGGGGCTCCGGCGCCTTCGGGTTGGCACGGAAGAGCACCCATTGTCCCCCAACGACTCGCTTTGCCACGGAGTACCCTTCGAAGGTGACATCGCCAACCATCGCGTCGCGCCACGCCACGCCCCACTCCTGGAGCATGCGCTCCAGGCGGTCATACTGGCGGTTCGCCACTTGCGGCGAGAGTAGCATCCAGGTGACCTTGCCCATGCTGTCTTCCATGTTGCGCAGGTCGCCCCGGGTCTTGGGCAGCCAGACGGCCGGGCTGTCGGCGTACCAGGCGATGAGCCACGGGACGTCGGTGACGATCGGACCCGAAGCCATGCTCGTCACCTGGGCGACCGCTCGGGCGGAATTAGCTGCCGAACGCTCTTCCGCGCTCATCTCGCGGAACCGGAACAGGTCGAAGCCGAGGGGCACCGCGTGGATCAGCACGAGTATCGCCATGCCGGCGTTCAGGTAGCGCTTCTGCAGCGGCCCGCCGGGACCGCCGATGCGGGCCTCCAGCAGACGCAAGAAGAAACCTGCGGCCACGACGATGACCAGCGGCGCCATGGGTATCAGTAGCCGTTCGGACGGAGACACGAGAGCAAGCGCTAGCGCCAAAACGAGGTACATCGCGTACCACAGGTACCGCAGGCGCTCAAAGGCTCGCGCTCCCAGCGTCACGATGATGGCAACCAGGAAGAAGGGTGTGAGATACAGGCCGGCGATGCGTCCCAGCACGATGTACTCTCGTGACAGACCGTCGCGGGCCTTCTCGATGATCTCCAGCGGGCGGTCGAAGACGTACCAGATCCACGTCGGGTAATCTTCTGTGTATTGACGGTACAGCGTGTTACCGGGGTTGGACCGTGTTCCCATGACGGCTTCCGTCGCCTTGAAGGAGAAGAATGGCCTTCCGGTGACCTTCATGTTGCGGATGAACCAGGGCGAAGCGATCACCAGGAACGAGATGAGGAATGCCAGCACGACGCCCCAGCGTCCCTGCTTGTCACTAGATGCGAACACGTAGACGGCAAGCACGGGCAGAATGACGATCCACACGTACTGGGTCAGGTAAAGCAGCGCGACGAGCGACCCCGCGAGAACCGCCAGCAATGGGCGCCATCGCTGTTTCCGCGCGAGAGCGAAGCAGACGAGGAACAGCAAGGCCGTCAGTAGCGTCAGCCACGGGACTTCCAGGCAGGAGATCGAGAATCGCAGAAGCGTGACATTCGTGCAGTACAGGATCGTGGCGAACACGCCCGTCCTGATGTCGAATAGCTGCCACCCCAAAAAGAAGATGACCGGGGCCGTCAGGAGGAAGGCCAGGCCGCCCGAGAGTGCGGCCGCTCGTCCCTTGTCCGGCATCACGCGCATCAATAGAGAGGCCATGAACGGATGCAGCGGTGCCTGGGAGAGTTCAGGGTGTCCGTCGATCCGGCGCACCTTGGCCAGGCTCAGCGGGCGGATGATTTTGGTTGTGTAACCCTCGCCCTGCGCTAGATTCCGAGCGATCTGCGCCTGGTCCAGGGCCTCAACGTTCGTGATGCCGTGGAACCGCCCCGCGTGGTACACCAGGTAGCCGACAATGACGAGCAGCGACAGCAGGAAAACAACCCCGATCCTGCCGAGCTTATCCATCCACGTTCTGCTGGATTCCATCCGAACGTAAGGGCCCCCTTCCGGGCATGTGACCCAAGTGACGACAGCCGCAGCATTGTAGCACAGTTACCGCTGGAGCGACAATTACAGGCCTGGTGCGACGCGTCAGCAGGGATCCGACAGCCCGCGTGTGCTCAGGCGCATTTCGCGGGTGCAGCGGTGCTCGGCACACATCAGTGCCCGCCTCAGGCCAACAACCTTCGAGCAGCGGGTTACCCCACAGGTTCGGGGCGCGGAAAGGGAGGAGGCGGCGGCTCAGGCAGCGACTCCAACCCGAAGTCGACGCGCACCGTGCCGCCTTCAGGGACCACTACTTCACGCCGCTGCGGGGCATGACGCCACGCCCACGCGTGGACGACGCGCGCTCCGGCCGGGACCTTGAGCTCGTACCGTCCCCGCTCGTCGGTGATCGCCTTGAGCACGCGCCACCGGATCGGCGTCGGCATGACGAACTGCTCGCCGTCCTCGCCCTCCGCAGGCTCCGCTACGCCTGCCACCAGTTCGGGCGGCAGCGGGATAGGCTCCGGCGGAGGCGTTTCCCAATCGATGCCGATTCCCACTTCGATGATCGCGCCTTTGATGGGTATGCTTTGTCCCGCCGAGTCAAGCGACGTCACGGTGCCCTCAATCTTGCCTAGGTCAGCTTGGACCACGGGAACCAGCAGGAAGTCCGCCACGGAGGTGCGTCCCGGGGATACGCTCACGAAGCGCTGGACAGCGCGGAAGCCGGGCACAGCAACCGTCACGAGGTATGGGCCGGGCTTCACGCCGCGCACGGTGTAGCTTCCGCTGTCGTCGGTGTGGGCGCTGTAGCTGAACCCGGGCGGAGGCGGGAAGATGAGCGGTGCGGCGTCCCCGGGATCCGTCACCGTGCCGGAGACCGGCCGGCTCCCGTCCACGGCCACCGACCACTGCCCGGTGGGTCCCATGAGCCAGATCGCGTCTGATCTCGCTACCACCTCGACGCCGGCCGCAGGGACATAAGCCCGGTTCTCGAGCTTGGTCACGAGGCCGACAATCTGCCCCACTGACTCAACGCGAATCGGCGGGATGACGACGCGCTGGTCGGGGTCGATCCGGAACTCGGCTCGCCCGCCACGCGCGCCGCTGCGGTGAAGCACATCCAGTACATGCTCCCCGACGGGTACATCGGGAATCTCGAAGGAGCCGTCCGGCCCGATGGGCACCGGGATCGAGCGTCCGTCGAGCAACACCAGGAACTCGTCCGGCGAGATGTCCGCCAGTTCCACAGTGCCCGACGCATCCCCGGTCTCGACGAGCCCCGGCGGCGTGTCCGCGACTTCCGAGGAGCCGCCACAGCCGATAATCAAGACAAGGACGGTGGCGAGTGCGCCAAGGACACGGAGCGCATACCTGTTCATACCGATACCTCCCGGCATCCTGGATGCCTCTATCACCCTTACTGAGAGTAGTTTCGCCGTGGCGGGGTGTGTTCCTGCCGTCGATGCGCCCCACCGAGAATCCCTTCCCCGCGTATTCGGCACAAGGTATCATGTGGGTCCACGGGGAAGATTCGTGAAAAGTTTGATCGGCGCGGGACACGTGGAGTCTTTCGGTTCCGCCCGGCCGACGACGCAAGCACGCGCCGGTCATACGTTCGCGCACTATCAGAGGGTGCTTGATTCGCCTGGAGGTCCGTACCATGCCCGACTGGGTCCTTGCCACACTGGCCGTCATGTCAGTCCCCCTTGCGGCGATCCTCGGTGGCGTCGCGGTCATCGGCTTCATCGTCTGGGTCATCCACAAGAACCGGATGGTCCGGCTCGAGGTCGAGGAGAAGCAGCGCCAGGCCGAACTGGACCGCGAACTGCTCGGGCTCGGGAGTAAGGACATCGCCGCCAACCTGGAGGTTATTCTCGACCGTCTTGGAGCGGTGGAAACGCGTCTGGACAAGGTTGAGTCGATGCAGAACATCGAGATTGCGAAGGGGCGCGGGCACGTACCCATCTCTCCGCAGGAGACCGAGGAAGCACGGCGGGACAGGCCCGAGCAGACCGAACGCGCCTGAACGCCGCCGCGCCGCACCAGGAGATCTCGAGATCGGCGTGAGCCATCGCACCACCCGTTGGCAGGAGGTCTGAGCCACGATGAGCGTACTGGCCATTCTTGGTGTTGTCGTCTTCATAGCGGTCCTTCTTCTTGGGGCTTTCATGACGCTGTTGGGACTGCCCGGGACCCTCGTAATCTTGATCGATGCCGTCATCTTCTCGGCGGTGACGGGGTGGGAACGCCTGCCGTGGGGCGTACTCCTCGTGCTGACGGGCATCACCCTCGTCGCGGAGATCAGCGACAACCTCATCAGCGCCGCAGGAGTGAAGAAATACGGCGGCACCACCGCGGGGATGATCTGGGCAATCATCGGAGGACTCGTGGGGGCAATCGGCCTGGGCTCCACACTGGGCGCCATCATCCCAGTTGTCGGACCGATCGTTGCGCCGATCGCGGGAGGTCTGTTGGGCGGCTTCTTCGGCGGCTACTGGTATGAGAAGAGCCAGGGCCGCACCGACGAGGAGGCGAAGAAGGCCGGAATGGGGGCTGTCATGGGGCGGATTGCGGGTTCGCTGCTCAAGGCCGTGCTTGCCGCGACGATGATCGTGATCATCCTGACGAACGCGTTCTGATCTCCCGCGGCCGCAGCCCGGGCAACGGGCCGCGAATCGCCACCGGCAGGAGTCGACGGAGCCACCGGCGAATAAGGAACAAAACGGGAACGCGTGCCGGGCCACTGCGAAGCATCCGGCGCACGTTAAGTCCCGGAGCCTGCCACAGCGACAGGGCCTGACCCAGGTGGTGCAGCCGATGAACGGGCGCAACAGGGCGAGTGAGCCTCGGCTGGTGAAGACCGGTGTCCCAGGCTTGGACGACCTACTGATCGGCGGGCTGATGGAGGGTGCCTACGTCGTCGTCGAGGGAGTGCCCGGCGCGGGGAAGACCACCCTCGGGCTGCAGTTCATCCACGCCGGGATCACCCAGTTCGATGAGCCGGGCCTGGTTTTCAGCTTCGAGGAGTTCCCCGAGGAATTGTACCGGGACGGCGCTGCGTACGGCTGGGATCTGAGGGCACTGGAGCAGGACGGGAAGCTGGGCGTCATCTGCACCTCCCCCGAGGTCTTCAGCGAAGACACGATGGCCCCCGACGGGCTGTTCGAGAGCCTCGTGGCCGAAGTCCAGCCCAAACGTGTACTCGTGGACAGCATCACGCAGATGGAGCACGTGACGGCGGACCCGCGTGAGTTGCGGCGGCTCATCTACAGCTTGCGCAACGGCTTCAAACGCCACAATCTCACCGTCATGCTCACCGCCGAAGTGCAGTCCGCCGACGGCAGCGTTCCCTTCGAGCGCTACATCGCCGACACCGTCATTCTCCTTGATCAGCGCCTTATCCCCGAGTCCGGCGAGCGCACCCGCGAGATTGAGGTCACCAAGACCCGCTCCCGCCCCCACGTTTCGGGCAGGCACCTCGCCGAGGTCGATGAGACCGGAATGCGCGTGCTGCCGCACGTTGCGACGCGCGGCGGCGCCTCGGCGGAGGCCGTCACACCTGAGATCGAGTTCGTCTCCACGGATTCGGAGGGCTTGGACGGTATGCTTGGGGGCGGCCTGGTGCGCGGCTCCACCACCATCGCCGCGGGGAGCACCGGCGTTGGGAAGACCATTCTCGGCCTGCAGTACCTGTTCGCGGGGGCACGACAGGGCGAGACAGGCCTGATCGTCAGTTTCGAGCAGACCGAGGGCGAACTGAGGCGGATCGCCAAGAGTCTGGGGCTTCCCGCCGAGCAGATCTCGGACGATGGACCCATCCAGGTTCTCTATGCGGAGATCGGGCGCGCGCCTCTCGGGCTCATCGTCTCGCAGGTAGACGGCGCCGTTCGTGAGAGACGCCCGGACCGCGTGGTCCTCGACGCTATCTCGACCCTGGCCCGGGCCCCCGGCGAGACGAGCCACATCCGTGCGGACATTGCGGGCCTCGTCTCTGTCCTACGGGCCAGCCCGGCCACGACGATCATCTGTGATGAAACCCCAGGCATCGTCGGCGAGTTCGAGGTGACGGGCGGCGTGATGATCTCGTCGCTGGCCGACAACATCATCATCATGCGCTACGTCGAGTTGGGCAGTGAGATGCGCCGAGCCGTCTCGATCCTCAAGGCGCGGTACGTGGACCACGACAAGGAAATCCGCGAGTACATCATCGGGCAGGGCGGACTGGAGTTGAAGGAGAAGTTCGAGGTCACCACAGGGCTGCTCAAGGGCGCCCCAGTCCGACGCGAAGTCGACGATTTCTTCTGATACCCTATGCGACGCACGCGGGCAACCCCGTCGGCCGTTCTTCGCGCGCGGTGTGAGGTGAGACGAGGGCATGCAGCCTCTGGAGGTCAATGAGGTCCTGGCGTTGCTCTTCGTGAGTCTGGCGTGCGCAGCCATCGTCCAGATTCGCCGCCACCCATCGAACACAAGGCGCACCCGCGAATGGTGGGGACGCTTCCTCGTGATGATGTGCCTGCTCTTGGTGGCGGAGATCGCGACGAACGTGGAGCAGTTCTGGACGGACGAGGACATGGCCCATCAGACGATCAATCTGCTGGAGCACCTGGCAATGCTCGGGGCCGGCGCTGTGGCTCTGTGGCTCGGGGTTCTCGGTCTGCTGGAAGCTTTCGCGCGGGCGACTGGAGAAGGGGGGACGGATTCATGAGCCTGGGCATCGCGGCTCTCGCGGCCTTTGGGACATGCCTTTTCTTCACGGCTGCCGTGTTGGCCTGGCTGGTCGACCGTCTGGCGGGCGGCCGCACGCGCCTCTGGGCGCATGCGACCCTCGCCTTCGGACTTCTCGCCATTGAGCGCGCGACGAACGCCCTGGAGTGGGCAGCATCCGAGCGCTTCGCCGGATTCGACACATTCCAGGGCTACATGAGCGCCCTCGTCAGCGTCATTCTCGCCGCAGTCGTGTTCCGCTTCTGGTATCTGTTCAGGCAGTTCAGTCAGGAAGACGCCGGGGGCCATTGAGGCGTGGGCAAAGCTCTACGCTGTGTCGGGGGAATCACTTGGCTGACATATCCCAGCTGCGGGGTGCAGAGACCCGTGCCGGGTCCCAATGACCGGAGAATCTAGCTGCGGGGTAGCGAGACCGGTACCCGGTCTCTATGACCGGGGCCCCGCAGGGCCATTGAGATTCCGTGGGGCCCCGCCGATTGTACGGCATCGGCACCCCACGGCTATAAAATAGGTATTCCGCGAATTGGGCTGGGCGTTGCCGATTCGCAGTATGGACTCATTGTACACGAAAAAGAAACTAGACATTGTCTAGATACTTCGCTATCCTGAGCGTATGGAT
>JALGSS010000106.1 GCA_029821745.1 Candidatus Zipacnadia bacterium | reverse complement strand
GCGAGTCCAGGCGGCAGTTCCAGGCACTTCTGCGACGAACCGGCGACCACATCCGCGCCGGAGCCATCCATGTCGATGACAAGACCGCCGACGCCGGAGACGGAGTCGACCAGCAAGAGGGCGTCGAATTCGCGGGCGATCTCGCCCAGTGGAGGAAGTGGATTGACGATGGCGGTAGAGCTCTCGTTGTGGGTCACGTAGATGAACTGATGGCGGCCACGCTTCATCTCGCCGCGCACTTCATCGCAGTCAATCGCCGTGCCGCGCCGGCCCTTGACCGCGACGTGGGGGACCCCCAGGCACTCCACGTTCCTCTCTGCATAGTCGCCGAAGCTGCCGTTGTTGACGACCAGGACGGAATCCTCGGGTGTGCAGAGGCTTGCGAGCATCATGTTGACCGCCGTGGTGCCGCTGCCATTGGGGACCAGGACTTCCCCGTCGCTCGTGCCGAACACGTACTTCATCTTGTCCACGAGCTGGGTGTGGAATGCCGGGAAATCGCCTTCATAGTGCGGGAAGACCGGCCCGCCGCATCGCCTGAGGACTTCGTCGGGCGGGTCCATGGGGCCCGGGATCATCAGCATCGGCTTGTTCATGGGCGGCACCTCTCAAGAGTGTCGGGGGCATTGGGGCCGGAATCGTGTCCCGCCGCCCCCATGCGGGCAAAGCTTGGGGGCAGGCGAGGACGACGCACTCCCATTATAGCAGGTGGTAGCGTCGACGGGGACAGCTCACTATGTCGCGCTCCGAGGGTCATATTGGGCGGGCATCAGAATCGGGGACGCGATGGTCAGCGGGGTCTGCCCGACTCACGAGATACAGGTGGCGGCGTCTGTCGGCTTCAGACCTCTGAGCGCCGCCCGTCTTCTTCCATGTCTGGCAAGGTGGTGGGCCCCCCGCCGGCGAATCTGCACATCGGGCAGAACGGCGTCGAGCCCCTGCGTGGACGACACCCTCTTGATAGGGCCTACTCGGGCCCGGGAGATTCACCGATGCCACAGAGCAGAGACGGTAACGCGCACATGAACTCGCTCTTCTTCTTCGATGACTGGCTACTGCACGCCAGGGAAGGGCTGGACCGCAAGCTGGGGCAGCCGAGTATGGTGAAGGAAATCGTGATCGATGCGCATCCGGATCCGGATCTCGAGTCGATCAGAGGTCTTGGCATCGACTACGACCCGCAACGAGAGCGGTACTTCATGCCCGTCGACTGCCACGATCGATCCGGCAAGCGCTTCTTCACTCGCCTGGAGACAGACGACCCCTACAACTGGCCGATGCAACACTGGACGCCGGGCAGCGGGCCGCTCTGGTCCCGGGCGGAGAACGTCTACCTGGACCAGCATGGCGCTCCCCTCGATTGTTTCAACATCACCTGCCTCGCGGGCACTCCTCTCGCCGATAAGGGCTACGTCATGACGCTCTATGACTACGGGGAGAAGCATCGGGGCGATTACACCGAGGATATCCCCAGCGCCTGCATCGCCTTCTCGCAGGACGGCCTTCACTTCGACGTGCAGGAGAGCACTTTCTGGGTGCAACACCACAGTGACACCGGCAACCCCATCATCCATAACCCCTGGACGGACGAGTTCCTGATCTTCTGCCGCAGCGAGCAGACGGATCGCCGCGTCTGCCAGGTGGTCACCAGGGATTTCCAGACTTTCGGCCCGCCGGTCGTCGTCCTTCAGCCTGACGCAGAGGACCCTGTCTGCCGGGAGTTCTACGGCCTGGGGCCTGTCCTTCACAAAGACGTGTTCGTGGGTATGCTTTCCATCTACGACGCCGAGCCTACAGAGCGGGCGCACTGCAAGATGGCCGGGACGAACCACATGCAGCTCGCCTACAGCTACAATGGGCGGAACTGGTACCGGGCCTCACGAGAGAGCTTCATTGAGCGTTCCGAGGCGGGTACGCCCTCGGGCGGTCAGGTCCACGTGGGCCCACCCGTGCGCACACCGGACGACCGCATGCTTCTCGGCGGGATGGCCACTTGGACCGAGCACGGGAATGACATCGAGCACTGCCCGCCGGAATGGCGGGAGAAGCTCTGGAGAGCGTACCTCTACGATATGCGCCTGGACGGCTTCACGTATCTGAGGACCCGGGCGGCCTATGGTCTCATCCGCACGAAGGCCGTGGTCCCCCAGGGAGGGAACTTGCTTGTGAACGCGCGCATGACCCCCAGCGGGCACGTGAAAGTGGCCGTCTTGGACCACACCTTCGCGCCCCTGCCGGGCTACACGATGGATGACTGCATTCCCATCACGGGCGACGAGCTGTTCGGCAAGATCCGCTGGCGCGAACACGAGAACCTGGACGGCCTCAAGGGCAAGTCGGTGATCCTAGAAGTGCAGGTGCGCGAGGGCGAACTGTACGCGCTGCGTTTCCCGTACAGAGTGCACTTGGGCGAGTACCCGCGCGACCGGATTTGATGCGGTCGCGCGGGGCGTCCATGGATTAGCAATGAGCCCTTCGGCTAAGGAGTGCTGTCGATGGCTAGTCGTCCGCTCCGTCTCTTGATGGTAGGCGCGCACCCCGCGGACACGTTCGATCAGGCAGGTGGGACGCTGGCGCACCATGCGCAGCAAGGCGATGAAGTTACGCTGGTGACCCTCACGACCGGCGCGAGGTCGCATCACTGGGAGCTGATCGAGAAGAAACGCCGGGAGCAGGATGCCCTCGACGTTGAGGAGCTTATGGAGCAAGCGGTCGGGGAGAAGATGGGCGAGGTCAGGGCTGCGTGCAGCATCTTGGGTCTGCAGGACGTGCGCGCGCTGGGCTTCGACGACGATGACATCCTGCTGACAAGAGAGATGGTCGAGCGCATCGCGGACGTGATTCGGGACGTCGCTCCGGACGTGATCATCACGCACCATCCCTACGAGATTGGCGGCCTGAAGATGCACGCGACCACTGGACAGGCCGTGGTCTACGCCTTCCAACAGGCCGCCGGGACAGGACGGGGTCGCAAGCGGAACCACATGACGGCGAAGATCTTCTTCATGAACCCGATGGGCTACATGGGACACAATACCCTCGCGTATGCATCAACCGCCCACATCACCACGGTCATCGACATCACCGACGTGATCGACAAGAAGGTGGCGGCGATGGACCACATCTCGAGTCAGTACTACGGCGGCGCTTACGCCAGGAAGTGCCACGAGGTGGGAGACGGCAGAATCGGCGGCCTGGTCGGCGTCGCGTACGGCGAAGCGTTCCAGGCGCTGTTCCCTACAGTGGGTTACACGTTACCGGTCAGCGATGCGGACATCCGGCGGACATCGGAGCCGGCTGAAGAGGGGCTGGCCCGCCGCAGCGAAATGATACCGGGACGGATGCCCCTCCCCGAGGGCATGGGGTTCAGTTCGGAGTTCAGGTTCGGTCCAGAGGACTACGACTTGTAGAGGCGCGTGCACTGGACGCAACCGGAGAGCTGTGTTGGAAAGAAGACCATCGCGCGTGGCCGTGGGGTGTCACAGCGCGTCGTGACCGACGCGCTACAGTCGTGACCGACGCGCTACATGGGCCCCACGTGGCCTGTCAGACGCCTTGCACGGGGCCCCGTCGCACACGACGCGACACCCCGTGCCCATGATCACCTTTCCTCAACACAACCGCCGTGGCGGGCCTACGAACGGCGAACGGCTCGCAGGCTACGAAGGCGGACGGCATTCTGGTCTCGCCGACGTGGGCAATCCGGCCCCCCTGGAAGCCCATGGGTATCGGCAGAATCGGTCAATGAAAGTCGCCAACTCGCAAGGAGGGTGTGCCGAACCAGTGGCGAACTTGTACGTCAAGTAGGCGGTCGCTCCGCCCATTGGAGAGAGACATCCGCTTGATACGGGTAGTCACGGTCAGAGTGGATCCCGCGCCGCGGCCAAGCCACCGACCTGCGCTGGTCAGACGGATCGTGGCGGCGCACCAACACGCGCGAAGAGGGTGCCGGTGATGATTGCTCGATGCCTCGTGATGGCAGGTATGTGCGTCTTTGCGGCGGTGATGGCGGGCGCAGTGGGGGCTGCCACGCCGGTCACCGACCTGGCTGAGACAGAGTACCAGTTCCTCGAAGAGCCTGTCTCGGGCGAAGTGGACGTCCGGGCGCAAGTGACGATCGAGGAGGGGCTGCAGCGGGGCGACGTGGCCCGCATCGTGTTCTGCTACCTCGACGAGCGCGCCTACCTGTACCTGGACGTCTCGAAAAATGGCGCGGAACTCGGGAAGGTCGCGGGAGGCCGTCGCGAGGTGCTGGGCGTGGCCGACGACTGGCCCAAGATGGCCGATGGGGGCGTTCATCATATCATCATCAAGCGCCGATCCTGGGCCATCCGCGTTCTCTGTGACGGCCGCGAAGTGCTCACCGCTTACGAGCTGTTCGCCCCGGGCGAGAAGATCGGGTCAGCCGACCGCGGCATCAAGGTGAGCGATCTCCACGCTCAGCCGATCGGTGAGATGATGTTCAGCGACGGTTTCGAGCGCCCGTCGGGCGAACCCAGTCCGTGGGAGGTCTTCCTGGGGACGTGGGAGACTGCTCTGCCTGATACGCGCAACAAGAAAGTCGATCCGACCCGCAGCGCGAACCCGTTCTCGTATGTGGCCACGGGCGAGGAAGCCCTCTCCTGCGTCTCCGGCCCCGGCTTCTGGGACGACTACGAGGCGACCGTCGCCGCCAAGGCCACCGACGGCGCCATCGGTCTCGCCTTCTACGTTCAAGACAAGGACAACTACTACCTCTTACGCGCGTGGACAACTGGGCCGTCGGGCCAGGACACGACTGAGGCCAAGCCCGGGACTGTGGCGCTCGTCCGCGTCGCCGGCGGCGAAGAAACGGTTCTCGCCGAGCAGGTTGCGGGTCTGCGGAGCGGCCAATGGTACAAGCTCGGCGTCAGGTCCAGCGGCGGTCACCTGCAGGGCACGGTCGATGGCGCGGTCATCGTGGAGGCCCGAGACGGCGCGTTCGCGCAGGGCACCATCGGTCTGTACGCAGCAGGTGGCTCGAAGGCGCAGTTCGATAGTGTGGAACTCGCGCCCTGGCGCTCGTTCAGCGACAGCTACGGGCGTACGGCCACGCTCCCGATCACGCGAAGCGCCGGCTTCTGGACCGTGCAAAACGGGGTGCTGCGTGGGCGCGGCGGACCTCGCGGCGGCACGGGGATTGGCCTGACGGGCTGCCCTCTCTGGTCCGACTACTCCGTCTCCGCAGATATCAAGTCCGTGACAGCCCGCGCCCTCGGCCTGTATTTCGGCGTCAATGGCCCGCAGGACTACTACCTGTTCCGCTGGGGGCCCGGCCGAGAAGGCGAGCGGGGCGATCGCCAGGAGTTGTGGTGCATCGCCGGCGGCAAGGCCACGTGCCTCGCACAGCGCTCGGAACGCATGGCGAGGCGCAGAACCTATCACGTGGAGGCTCTAACCGATCGCTCCTACGTGGCCGTCACGGTTGATGGCGAGCGGGTTCTGGAGGCGGCCCATGCGAGCCGGCGTGACTCTGGACCCGGCCGCGGGCGAGTCGGGTACCACGTGGAGGGAGGACGCGGCGCGCTCGCCACCTTCGACAATCTCCATGTAGAGTTCCATCGCCCTCCGGAAGAGCCCGCATCTGTTACGGCGCAGTTCGCCAAGGAAGACACCATGGCTGATTGGGCACGGCCCGCCGCCTCGTGGACATTGATGGGCAATGGGCTCAATCGGTACGAACTGCCTGTATGGGGAGACTTCGACCTGCGCATTGCGCTGCCGGCCATCGACCCGGCGACCAGTTCGTGCAGCATTGGCCTCCGGCTCGCGGGAACCCCCGAAGCCCTTGCAGAAGCTCCGCCGTGCCTGACGCTCTCGACCGAGAAGGGCGCTCGGGGTGTCAAGTCCGTGACAGGGGACGAGCCTGCGGTGGCCACCTCATCTGCGACTGCGCCTGTGCTCGAGCTCGAGCGGCGCGGAAGTTGCGTCATCGCGAGCCTCGACGGGAGGCCTTTCGCTGCCGCTCCGGCCGTCGGAGGAGACGAAGCACCGATCGTGGGCATCGAGATAAAGGGAGGCGGGGTCTCAACGAACGATGTCGAGTTGACGTCGCCGCACATCATCGACGACACGTTCGCCGGCGCTCCCACGCGATGGGCGACCGGAGCGGGCGACTGGCACATCAGCGACCGTTGGCACTGCCAGCCCCAATGGTCTTGGTTCTGTGGGAGTGGGGCCGACAGGCCTCTGTTGTGGCACAAGTCGCCGTTCGCTGGTGACATGGTCGCCGAGTTCTGGGCCGCCATCATGATGGACAGCGCGAAGGCCCCGCACTACAAGCATCCCAGCGACCTCAACGGAATCGTCTGCGGTGATGGTAAGGGACTCCAGAGCGGATACTCCTTCGTCTTCGCGGGCGACAACAACACTGTGACCCGGATCCTGCGCGGCGGGGAGTCTGTTGCCGAGACGAATGCCTTCAAGATCGGCTCGCAGAACGAGTTCCACCGCCACTGGTACCACTGTCGACTGGAGAGGTCAGGTGGCCACCTGACGTTCTTCGTCGACGGGCGCAAAGCCCTCGAGTACGATGACCCGGCGCCGCTGCCGGGAGGACACATGGGCATCTGGACGGATCAGGGGAACGGCATCCTTATCGCCCGTGCGCGCATCGCCTTCCAGCGGTTGGCAGAGAGGAGCCAGGGCGGAGAGAGCACCCGGTTGGCTGACAGCGGCCCGAACGTGGGGCCGCTGGAGTAGTGCGCCCTTCTGAGGAGGACACCCAGAGCGAAGTCGTTGGGTGGGCTCCCGGCGATTCCTCTGTCGGGGCGGGACGGATATGCTTGTGTACAGACCTTGAAGACGAGGAGGAGACGTGATGATGCGAGGACGCCATTCATTGCTCGTGAAGTCGCTCTGCGTTGTGGGACTGGTGCTGGCAATTACGGCCGCCGCACCAGCAGACGAGATCCAGGTGACGGTCCGCGATGACGGGGTGACCAGTGTTGCGAGGCCGGCACAGGCAGACGCGTGGCCTCCGAGACTTGGTCCGCAGCCGATGTTCAGTGTCGAACTGGGCGCGCACGCCCTCGAGTGGCTGCACGTGCCCCAGAAGTACGCGAAGATCACCCAACGTCTCGCGCCGAACCCGAAGACCGTGGCCCTGACGGGATCCCTGCGAATCCCTGACGCCATGACGCCGGCCCAAGGGACTGACTTGGCCTTCCGTGAGGAGGTAGCGCTCAAGGACACCGGGATGACGGTGTCCTACGCGGTTCACCCCAGCGCCGCAGCGACCGTCTGCGGATTGCAGGTCTCCGCATACCTGGATGCCGCCGCTTACCAGGGGGCGACGGTGCGGTTCCTAGATGTGAAGACGCCGAGCGCCGGGTTCCAGCAGGAGACATGGTACACACTGCCGGAGGACCCGGTGGAGCCTGAAGGAGTGGAGACGGAGGAAGAGGCTGACGAAGGGGAGGAGGCGGAGAAGCCGAAGGTGGGGCTCCCAACGCCCGGCGAGGACACTGAACCACCGGCCGAGGCCCCCGCAGCGCCGGCCTTCACGGATGCCGATCCGGTCACGCTGCAGCTCCCCATCGAGGCCTCGGAGGACGAGTGGGAGGTCTGGAGCGGATTCTGCAAGAGAATCGAGATCGCCGGCCCGGAGGGCCTCTCGTTCACCATCACCGCTCCGAAGGCCTACCGGTTCGTCATCCAGGACAATCGGAAGTGGGGCACGCCGGTCTTCGAGATACGCGTGGCCTTCGTGATGATGCAGGAGGGCCTGGAGATCACTGAAGAGGATGAGTTCCTCTCCCGGCTCGAGTTCGGCTTCAAGGACGCCACCAAGCTCGTGAAGGCGGAAACGCGGTAGGGTCACGACGCTGGAGGTCGTCCGCTGTCTGAGTGCCTGCGTAGATGGCCGCACGACCGGGCACTTACTGTCGCATGGCCAATATGCGGATGCAGTGCTGTGGCCAGAAGTGAGCGATACAGGTAAGGCTCTCTCCTGGCCACAGATGCGTTCTAGACCCCACGGAGTGGGGACGCCGCTTGCCGCTAGGCTCCCGCCAAGTCCCACACCCGCGTCGCGTTCTCGCTGACCTTCTGGAAGCCCTCCACGTACTGCTTCATCAGTTCCATCGTGTTCGGGGGATAGACGCCGCCGAGGTATGAGTGGGCGTCGATGAACTCCACGGTCTTTGTGTAATCATCCCCATTGTAGTGCACGTCACCGCTGCCGAAGGGGCAAGTCCACGGGCAGCCCTTGCCGTAGCCGACGCGGTCCTTGAACACGTCCTGGCCCGGCACCGGGCGGCTTTGCCACTGACCCAGGCCCACGCCTTCTGCGGCCAGAGCCTTCTGCGCCGCCGACTTCCACTGCGCCGGGGTGACATCCAAGCCGACCTGCTCGGGCCTGAAAGTCACCACGTAGCTGAAGTAGCACGGGTTCGCATAGTCGGGAGTGTACGGGCCCTCGAAGCCGGGGGTCTGAGCCAGCTCAGCGGTGAGGTAGTCGGCAAACTCGCGGCGGATAGCGTTGTGCTCGTCGAGCCGTTCGAGCTGCGACAGGATGAATGCGTTGATGAACTCGTGCGGGCGATACATCCAGCCCAGACCATACGCGTTGTACTCGCGCTGCTCGTCCGGCAAGACCACCTCGCCAAACTCCCGCAGCATCGAGGCGCGCTTGGTGAAGGCCTCGTTGTCGCTGGTCCACAGGCCGCCCTCGCCGCCCGACAGGTTCTTCGAGCGGTTGCAGCTAAAGCAGCCGATGTCGCCGAGCGACCCGGTCTTCTTGCCCTTGTATTCCGCTCCGTGGGACTGGCACGCATCCTCGATCACGATCAGGCCATGCTTCTTGGCGATGGCGTTGATCGGGTCCATGTCCGCGACCATCCCGTGGATGTGTACGGGCAGGATCGCGCGGGTGTACTTGGTGATGCGCTCCTCGATCAGCGCGGGGTCGATCGTGTAGGTCTTCGGATCAATGTCGACAAACACGGGGATCGCGTTGTGGTGCAGAATCGAGGCCGCAGTGGACCAGTACGTGAAGGCGCTGGTGATGACTTCGTCCCCAGGCCCGATTCCCGCCCCAGCCACCGCCATGTGGATTGAGGCCGTGCCGCTGTTGGTCGTCAGCGCATACTTCGTGCCCACATACGCCGCCCACTTCTCCTGCAACTCCAAGGCCCTGGGGGCCGAAGTGCCGTGAAGCTGGTCGCTGTCGAAGACTGCCATTACTGCGTCGCGATCTGCCTGTGTCAGCGGCGGCCAGCTCTTGACCGTACCGGGCGTTACGACCGCTGTCCCGCCGTCTAGTGCCAATGTGGATGCCATGAGTGTGCCCTCCTGCGAACGTGGACCCCGAATGGGGCGTGGAGTGGGCCTGATAGCGTGCGCCCAAGAATTCCCCGGGCCGCCGCAACGCACCTTCCCGCGCCGCCTGCGCTGCCCTACTCCCCCAACTCAACCGACACCCCCATCTCTTTCCCGCTCACGATATCCCGCACCCGCACCTGCCACTGCCCCACCGGGTCATTGGGCGCGAAGGGGATCGCGAAGTCCGCCTGGCCCGCGCGCGTCAGCACATTGCGGCAGTATGCCTCGGCCGGCGCGCCGCCCGGCTTGAGCACGTCGACCCGCAGCACATGGTCTCCGGGCTCACCGTCGGCCAGCACGGTCAGGCGCGCGCGCAGCGTCTCGCCCTGCGTCGCCTCTCCCGCCCCCACGAATTGTACGCCGGTCACCTCATACGGTACAGACGCCAGCAGCGCTACCTGGCCCGGCTCCAGTGCCAGATCAGCGACGGAGGTCCGCCCCAGGTACGACTTGGAGCGCACATCATACAGATGTCGGCCTCCAGGCTCACCAAGTCGCATGCGCACAGGGCTGTCCTCGCCCTTGACGCGGTAGTCGCGCAGGATGCCGTAGTAGTGGATCCCGCCGCGGTCCAGCCGCACCACTTCATAGCCCCGGGGTCGCCCATCGCCGATCCTCGCCAGGGCCGGCAGCTTGTTGAACAGGCCACGCAGTTCAGGCACATCCGCCGCGGTTAGGTTCAGGAACACGGTACGTCCCT
>JALGSS010001044.1 GCA_029821745.1 Candidatus Zipacnadia bacterium | reverse complement strand
ATGGCGTCCCCGACGGCTGCGGCATAACTTATCTCAGGCATGGTTAGTCTCCTGGTCATTGAGTGCTTGGGCGCGCGGCGGGTCAGGCTTCGAAGCGGTCGAGCTCTGCAGGCTCAGGGAACGGGCTGTCGATGGCGAACTGGACGGCGTCATCCATTTCGCCGAGGGTCTCCTGCCTGATCTGCTCGAACTCGGCAGCGCCTGCAATGCTGTTCTCCTGCAGGTAGGCCTCGAAAAGGGGCAACGGGTCGCGCTGTTGCCAGCACCTGCACTCCTCTGGGCTCTGGTGACCGGAGGAGACCCCGCAATGGCCCTCAAAGCGGTAGGTCTTCGCCTCGATGAGTGTGGGGCCATCCCCGGCGCGGGCGCGGTCCACCGCCTCGCCGGCGACCTCGTATACGGCCATCACATCCTGACCATCGACGGCCTCCCCCGGCATGCCATAGCCGTGGGCGCGCTCGGCTACGTCGGGCACGGGCAGGGACAACTGAGCCGGCGTCGTGTTGGCGTAGAGGTTGTTCTCGCACACGAAGAGGACGGGCAACTTCCACAGGGCAGCGAGGTTCATAGATTCGTGGCAAGTGCCCTGATTCGCCGCGCCATCGCCGAAGAAGGCAACGGATACCTGGGAAGTACCCCTGTACCGTGCCGCGAAGGCCGGTCCGAGGGCGAGGGGAATCTGGCCGCCCACGATGCCGTTGCCGCCGAGCATTCCGTGCTCTGCGTCGAACAGGTGCATCGAGCCTCCGTATCCGCCGGAGAGTCCAGTCGCCCGGCCCATGAGTTCGGCGAGTGCCTTGTCCACTGAGCAGCCCTTCGCGAGAGTGTGCCCGTGGGACCGGTGGCTGCTGACGATGTGGTCGTCGTCGTTCAGGTGGCTGCAGACACCGACGGATACGGCCTCCTGGCCGATTGACAGGTGCACCGCGCCTCCGATCACGCCCCGGCTGACGAAATCGTAGCCGACGCAGGTGAGAAGCTCGTCGCTGCTCTGGGCTTCGTCGTCGGGGTCACTCACCTCGCAGTAGCCACGGTAATCGTAGTACTCTTTGAGGCGCTCCTCGAAGAGCCGGATGCGCACCATCCGGCGGAGCATTTGCAGCAGTGTCTCGCGCTCAAGCATGGTTGATCTCCTGTGAATACGTCCGGGTGTGCCATCTAGTCCGTCGGTATTGGGGTTGTGTTGAAGAAGCGCAATCATGGGCACGGGGTGTCGTCCCGCTCTGCGGGATGCGACGGGGCCCCGTGCAAGGCGTCTCACAGGCCCCACGGCCATGCGTAATTGGCTTTTCAACACAACCCTGGGTACGTCCCGAATTCCAGCGCCGTCTCGTAAGCTGCGGCGATATTCTCGGGCGGCGTGTTGGGCTGGATGTTGTGTACGGGATTGAACACAAGGCCGCCGCCGGGCGCAAGGATGCGGATGCGCTCGATGACCTCCTCGCGGACCTGCTCCGGCGTGCCGAAGGGCAGCGTCGATTGCGTCTCGACCCCGCCGCCCCAGAAGGTCAGGCGGTCGCCGTACTTGGCCTTGAGGTCGGCGGGATCCATGCCCGCCGCGGAGGTCTGGACCGGGTTGAGGGCATCCAGGCCGGCCTCGACGAGACAGGGGATCACGTTGGCGATGCTTCCGCACGAATGCTCGAAGACCTTCCACGTTGTATTGCGTTGGAGCCACTGGAACTGGTCGCGAAGGCCCGGGAAGTAGACATCCCTGAACACTTCCGGTGAGAACCATTCGGACCGCTGGGCCAGAGGCGTTGCGCGTTATGCAGTGCGGCCTCGGTGGAAAGGGCGAAGAGGTCCTTCACGTAGCCAGGGTCGGCGGCGAGAAGCGTCCACCAGTCGGTGAGAGAGCCCACGTAATGCAGACCCATGTAATGCCACGCGCCGAGAACCAGGGCCTTGTCGGTGCTTTCCCGCAAGGTCCGCGCGTGCCCCGCAAGGTACTCCAGGTGCTCCTCCGAGATCCGCCAACTGGGCGACGCTTCCTTGAGAGTCTCGAATTCCGGCGGCATCCAGTCAGGATGCCAGTCACCGTAGCCGATGGTATCGAAGTAGAATCCGTCCTTGGGCATGCGGCACGTATGGGGGCCCTGAGCGAGGCTTTCGGCGGGATATAGCCAGTCACCGTCGGAGACATCGACATCGAAGCCGCCCGGCATAAGCACGTCGGTGCCGTCCATGAGGGTCCAGGGCTTCCAGTCGCCTCGCGCCAGACCCATCGTCATCGCCGCCGGCTCGACGGGCAAGCAGTCGAGCTGCAGTCGATCGACGAGATCCATCTCCACCTCACCAAGCATCTGATACGCGTCATACACTCTGACAGGCCGGTCCTCCAGGCCAAGATGCTTGCGCAGGTCGTGCAGTGACGTGGCGGCGATCCCGGTGACGAAGGAGCCACCCATGTCGAGGGGTACCCGGTCGGGTTCCTGGTGGTCCAGCGCGGCGAGCACTCTTTCGCGGCTCGTCATCGGCGATTGTCCTCCGCTATCTTAGAACCGCCAGGCGGGAATCGGCGGTCCGCTGGAAATGATCTCCTCGACACAGCACCCCGTCTGCGGTATCACGGGCTCCTCACGGCCGCCTCTCGGGAAGGCAAGCAGTCGGTATGCAAGCACACCGTGCCAGTTTCCATCCGCCAACTGGATGGTGGTCGCAGACGGGTGATCGATGGCCCAGAACGTGTCGTCAGGTGATGGGCCGAACTCTTCGTCGCCGTCGCGGATCAGGCGGGGGCTTTCCAGTCCGGACCGGTCGGCATTGAGTACCCAGGCGCTCAGACGCGTGCGATGGGTGCCCTTGAGATTGGCGGCGATGAATGGCGTCCCGTCCGCGGACACGTTGATGCCGATGGGCGAGGACGTGCGGACATCAGGGGCGTTGACGACCTCGCTCCACGCTTCTCCCGCGTCCTCGGAGCGCCAGACCGTCACCAGGCTTCCCTCTTCCTTCCCGCCGCGGCGAACGGCGAAGAGCAATGATCCGTCGGCGTCACGCACCATGCTGGCCTCAGACCCG
>JALGSS010000105.1 GCA_029821745.1 Candidatus Zipacnadia bacterium | reverse complement strand
TGTTTCTTCGCTGCCGTTGGCCAAAACGCGGCACATCCCCGTGCCGTGGCACGGTCTTCGTGTTCGTCGTCTCCTCACCAGCCAAGTCCCGGTTCACTTTCGGGAGAAGAGCCATTTCTTCCTGGCCTTCCGCCAACGTTTGTCCCGGCCGGTTACCGCCCAGCACCGGATCGTGTCCGACGACTCCCTCGACAGCACAACAGGACCGGGGCTTTCGCAGATGAACATCACCCGTCGATCGAGACCGTCTCTGTAGAAACCCTCAGCGTGCCAATCATCAATCGTGTCAGCGTTGGGCTCGAAGTAATAGGCCCGGGAGTGCAGCGCGGGACAGGTCCTGCCATCCTTGCAGTGCCGCATCTCGGCCTTGAGATCAGCGAACGGCCCGGGTGCCCTCCAAGATTCCACGATTCCTCCCTCTCTCCATGACTGCCGACTTCGTGCTTCCCGCACGAGCCCTCAAGAGCGGGCCTCGTCCGCGTACGAGAGGGGACGCCCATCGGTCCTGCCCGCCGAGCATCGCCCCCGTCGGCGGCACACGCAACGCCCAACGCGAAATCTACTGCCGGAGAGTCGCACCGTCAACGGGGATTCCCGGTTCGGGAGCGCCACGGGTGCACCCACGGACAATGGTCGCGCGCCTTCGGTATCATTCGCGCACGAGGGGTTCGTAGCCCCCGTAGGGGCGTCTGGTAGTAGCCCCGGGCGCCAGCCCGGGGGACGGAGGATACCCCTCTCACCGCGGAGCCCCGCCAGGGGCGATTGAGAGGAGAAGCCCTCAATCGCCCCCTGTTGGGGGCTGAAGAAAGACCGCCAGACCATGATCTTCTGTCACACCCGAGCGCCACGGGCTCTTGCCCCACCCCTCAAGCCGACTCCTCTTGACCTTTGCGTTGTCGATGTCCCCTCCCCCCCCTCGCGGGGGAGGGTCAGGGTGGGGGGAGCGAAAAAGCACACACGGCGGTTCCACCCCCTCCCCACCCCTCCCCCATCAAGGGGGAGGGGGACGACGACCGAACGGCTCTGTCACATTGGCCACGCAAAGGTCAGCCAGACGGCCCCGATCCGTCCATTCTGGATTCTGACTCCTGTCTCTTGCATTCTTCCCGTAGAATGTTTTCGTCTCTGCGTCCTTTGCGCGCTCGGCGGTGGAACCCTCTGGCGGAGTGATGCGATGACTGCCATTCGACTGTCCGAAACCGACTACTGCGACAAGGTGTTCGCGTGCTGGTTGGGGAAGAACATCGGCGGGACGCTCGGCGCGCCGTATGAGGGCCGGATGGAGGTGAACGACCTCGACTTCTACGGCTCGCCGCTCACCGAGGCCGCGCCCAACGACGACCTCGACTTCCAACTGGTCTGGCTGGAGATGCTCGAGGATCGGGGCGTCGATCCGACGTTGAGCGACTTCGCCGACTATTGGCAGTCGCACGTGGCGGCGTATCCGTGGAACGAGTACGGCCTCTGTCAGCGGAACCTCTCTCGGGGCTTGCGGCCGCCGATCTCGGGGGCGTTCGAGAACTACTACGTGGACGAGATGGGCTCGCCGATTCGGAGCGAGATCTGGGCGTGCCTCTGCCCCGGCGACCCGCAGCGGGCGGCGGAACTCGCCTGGCGCGACTCCGCCCTCGACCACGCCGGCGGCGAGGGGACCTACGGCGAGATGTTCTGGGCCGCCGTCGAGAGCGCCGCCTTCCTGCTCGATGATCCCCTCGCCCTCATCCGCATCGGCCTGGCGATGATCCCGCCGGCCTCGAATATCTCGCGCGTCATCCGCGAGGCGCTCTGGTGCCGCGCCGACGGCAAACGGTGGGCCGAGGCCCGACAGCGCATCGTCCAGTGGTTCGGACGAAATCAGCCCTGCAACGCCGTCCCCAACCACGGGTTCATGATTCTGGGTTGGCTGTACGGCCGGGACTTCGGCGATCGCCTCTGCAAGGCGGTCAACTGCGGATTCGACACCGACTGCACGGGGGCGACGCTCGGCGCGGTCCTGGGGCTGCTGGGCGGGACGGCGGGCATCCCCGACCGCTGGCGCGAGCCCATCGGCGAACGCATCGTCCTCCACCCCTACACGCGCCCCGGCGGCCTGCCGACCAGCATTGACGAACTGACCGATCGAACCGCCGCCCTCGCCCGACGCTTCCTCGCCGAGCACGGCGATTCGGTCGTCCTGGGCGACGAGGCGTACCTGCCCGATGAGACGATCTCGCTTCTCTTCCGCAACGAGATCGCGCGCGACGCCCTCGCCCGCGACGTCAACGCCGCCTGCGAGACCCGCGGCGACCTCGTCATCGCGCTCCACTACGGCGGCGAGCCGGTGCTCCTCCCCGGCGTGACGCGGACGGTGGAGGTCGGCGTCTCCAGACACCCCGGCTTCCGCGAGGAGCCGGGCTTTGACGTCTCACTCGAAGGCCCATCGGGCTTCTCGGTCGTGCGCCTCGACGACCGGGGAGCGCGAGCCCGGTTCGGCGTGACGCCGCCGGCCGAGTTCCGGGATGCGACGCTGCGCGTCACCGCCGGCGAGGTGGAGGCGGACTTCGTCGTCCTCTCGCCCGAGGCATCCCCCGGCTTCCCGAGCGGCACGAACGTCGAGACCTGCCCGGTCTGCCACGCCCGCAAGGCCGCCTGCATCTGCGAAGAGAAGAACCGCTGAGGATTGGCGTCGCCCAGAAGCGGCCTGACCGCTTTCGGCCAAGGCCTGTTCCGAAAGGGGTCAGGCACCCTTTTCCGGCGCGCCATATCCGCATTGTCGGACGTCGGGCCGAGTGGCTTCAGCGCGGTGCGACATCACGCCAGAAATCCGTTGACGCCGTCACGTGCGACGGTACCATAGCCCTTGCGCCCCTCTGAGGCGCTGTGACGCGCCGGGGACGCCACAGAACAGCGAGGAGGCCCGAGAAGGGGAGCATAGCCTCCTGCCGAAGTCCATAGCGCTGTGACCGCCAACCACGAGTGCTCACAGTCCGTGAATCCGAGGACCGTTGGAATGCTGATCAGCACGCACTGTCTCGGACACGCTCGCCGGAGCGCTCACATCCTACTGTGTCCGGCCTGCCTTTTGCTCCTTTCCTCCTGCTCAGCGGATGCCCCGTCAACGGATGCTCCTACGAGCCAGTCGCGCACACGTCGGGCGGTCCCTCTCAGCGATCCGAACCAGGGGCGAAGTGGGGTCATCACACACGACGTCGAGGCCGCTTATCCGGGGGTCCACATCTACACGGCCTGCGACGATCGGGTGGCGAAACTCCTGGACATGAGCGGCCGCGCCGTCCATACGTTGACCGACAGGCGAACTCGGCCGTCCGGCAGATGGGAAATGGTTGAACCTTACGCCGGCGACGAGTTCATTGTTCTGGTCCGGCACCGCTCGATTATGCGCATCGATTGGCAATCCGCAGTTCGATGGGAACTTGAACTGCCGTTTCAGAACGACCTCGCCGTAGCCGACAACGGTGACATCTATGGAATCATCCTCGAGAAAACGGTGAAGCCCTGTTTCTTCTCGTCCCCGGCGCTGTACGAGTCGCTGGTCGTGGTGTCCCCTGAGGGTGAGGTGAAGCGGCGGATCAGTTTTGCCGACATCCTGGCGAAGCGCCCGAAGTTGGTTGCGCTTGTCCGCTCCGAAGAGACCCGCGCCGCCGCAGAGGACACGCTCTTCCCGGGCGTGCGCGACCCTCTGCACACCAACACCATCGAAATCATCCCCCGTGATGTCATCATTGCGGGTCGCACGCTCTTCCGGAAAGGCAACGTCCTTTTCTGCATGCGGAATATCGACCTCATCGGCGTCGTGGACATCGAACGAGAGCAACTGGTCTGGGAATGGGGGCCGGGCATTCTCGTTCGGCCTCACTGCGCCACACTTCTGGAGAACGGGAATCTCCTCATTTTCGCCAACGCGTCGGAAGGGAGACATTCGCAGGTCATCGAGATGAACCCCCACACCCGAGAGATTGAGCACAGCATTTCCGGTGCAGCGACGAACGCGCCCTTCTTCAGCGAGGGAAGAGGCTCCTGCCAGCGGTTTCCCAATGGGAACACGCTCATCGTGCCAACGGATGAATCCCGCGCCATTGAAGTCACACCGGCGGGGGATGTTGTGTGGGAGTTCCGCAGTTGTCCGCTCGAATCTCACCCGGATAAGCGCATCGTGCTCTATCGCTTGCCTCGGCTTCTCGATGTGGAGAAGAGCCGGCACCTCAGGGAAGCCGTCCGCACGCCCACTCTCGACACGGTGCTTCGCGAATACGGCGTCGCCATCGGCGAGATCGGTGGGACCCGGATTGACCGGGAGTTCAGGCGCAAGGGCACGAACATCGGCTTCCATTCGCTGGTGGCAACCGATGGCGACGTCCGGGTGGAGATGGAGATCATGGCACCGCTGCCGGCGGACATTGCGAAGCGATACCTCACGGCGAAGTATACGATTGTAAGATCCCAGTACGGACCGCAGCCGCATCCGTACCCGGGAGTCATCACGAACCTCACCGACTGTCCAGAGGACAAGAAGCCGGTGGAGACGCAGGTCGAGGTGCTGGGTCAGGCGGTCGTGGTCCTGCTTGCGAACGCGTCAGAGCGATTCACGTTTGGCGTATGGGAAGACGATTTGATCAAGCACCGCGGCGCGTTCTGCGTCCTGTACGTCCCGGAGAGGAACGCCCTGTTTGAGGTGAGGATCTTCCAGCCGCACGATCGCTTCGACCGAGATGCGGTGTTGAAGGTGCTCGGGAGTCTGAGAGGCATAGCAGCCCATTGACCATGCGCAGAAGCCTGTGGAGCGGCCGCCTTCGGCTGCCCACAGCCGCACACCTGCGGGCGGGTGTGGCACAGCGTCAAAGGGCTGATAGACGGGTAAGTCCAGGCGGACGGAGACATGCTCATGCGGGACAATCGCGTGCCCTGCTGCGTCGCCGTTGTGGGCTTTCTGGCAGTGTGGTGTCTCGCGGGATGTGGACGCGGCGCGGATGAGGGAGCCGACGATCCAAAGAACATCGTCATCGTCTGCGTCAACTGCTTGCGGAAGGCCAGCGTGGGCATCTACTCCGGCACCGGCCACACCCCTCATATCGATGCGTTTGCTGAAAGCGGCGCCTATGTGTTCAACAATCTGGTGGTCCCGGCCACCTGGTCGGACCCCTGCCTGTACGAGTTATTCACGTCTCGGGATTTCCGCCGTGCGCCGGACCGCATTGCTGCGGCGTTCCATATGGACACGGTCATCACCAATCCAGAGGCAATCCTCCCTGAGACGCTTCTCCGCTGCGGCGCGATGCACGTCGCAGGGGAGACCGAATACGATCATCTCTGGGTGTACCATCGACGCCTACGCGATGTGCCGAAGATGCTGCAGGTGAGGCAACTGAAGCCGCCGTTCGTCCTGTTCGTTCACGCAACGTCCCTCCACATTCCCTATGCAACGGCGAATGGCACCGCCGAGGCCAGAGACGCCGATCTGGGAGGGGTGCCTCCCTCCGTTCGCCAACACTACCTCGACGCGCTCGAGACCTTCTCGCAACGGGATGAGATCCAGGACGAGGGTATCATTCCCGCCATGCCGTTTCTGTTGGCCGGCTTCGGCCCCTACAGGTGGATCGACACCCCCCTCGGTCGCAAACATAAAATCAACTACGGGTGGCTTGTAAACGAGCAGGTCCTATCCGCCTGGCGGGGATCCCCCGCCTATCCGGTTGAAATCGATATCCTTCGCCGCTTGTACGACGGAAACGTCCGCACACTTGACGCCGACTTTGCACAACTCCTGGGCTACCTCGAGCAATGCGGGGTCCTGGACAAGACGATTGTCGTCCTCATGGGTGACCACGGAGAACACCTGATGCAGCACGGGCGGATGGAGCACTGGATGCCCTACGATGAGATCATCAACGTGCCACTGATCATAAAGGTACCCGGGATGCGCGACAAGAAGATGGTGATCGAGGACCAGGTGCGTACCCGTGACATCCTCCCCACACTCCTGGATCTGGCCGGAGTCCGTATCGCCGAAGCGGCGACGGCTTCCGTGGACGGCAGGAGTCTAACAGGTCTGCTCAACGGCGAGCGGATCGATATCACGGCCTTTTCGAGATCGGAACACACGTCGCACGGCGTCCGCCGAAACGACGGCTGGAAGTTGATCTGGCATCGGAACACAGGGAAGAAGGAACTGTACAACGTGAAAGCCGACCCCACGGAGTCGAAGGACCTGGCGGGCCTGCGCCCCGACATCCAGGCCCTTCTGGAAGAAGAACTCCTCCTCCACGTCTACGACCGTCCGTAGCCACCCCACGGCGTGCAGCACCCCGTCTGCTGCCGCCTGGCTTCAGACGCGGCTCTTCAGGATCTCCTTCAGCACTCTCCCTTCAACAAAACCGGGAATCTTCTGTCCCAGGAGCCTCATGATGGTCGGGTACTGGTCCATCATGTCGACAGGGCTCGGCATCCGAAACCCCGGCTTGACACCGGGTCCCATGATGACGAAAGGCGTCCACATTGCTTTCGCCGTCCTGGCCACAATCGCCTGCTTATACCCTGTCTTCAAGGGGATGGTGAAGATGCGCAGATCCGCCGTCATCTCCTCGTTCCATCCGTACCCAGGATTGTTGGCAAGGACGAGATCCCCAGTGCGGTCCTCGGGCAGTTCAAGGAAGTCGCGTACGTTTTCCCATCTGACGACGTGTGCCACGGGTCGATTCCCCCGAGCATCCACGAGGTCCCACAGGAGTTTCTTCACGCGGTCGCGCAGCGCTTCGTAGGCGGGACCCGAGGCGCGCTTCCACTTGCCGGCCAGCCCCTTCGGATTGATATAGACGTGGCACATCTTCAGATAGACGGCCTGCGTGTTCGCCCAATCGATCACCGGCTCACCGGTGTCCGGGGCCATCTCGAACTTGAGCAGGCCCTCCCGGGCGAGCAGGTTGTTCACTCTGACCCACGTATTCAGAGGTGCGGCGCCGTGGTCCGAACTGAGGGCCACGACCGTGTTCGCGTCGGCCGATTTCAGCATCTGGCCGATGATGTCATCCATGTGCCGATACATGGCGTAGATCTCGCCCCACAGTGTTCGCCGCTCCTTCTCTGAAACGTCGTTGTATCGGGTACTGCGGGGATCGACGTAGCCCATCCACCAACGCCCCGTCAGCATCTGATTCGGGGAGTAGACGTCATGGATAAACACGTCCGGCCGGAGCGTGTTGAGCACGAACGCGGCCGCTTTCTTGTGCCACTCGTAGGACATGTCGGCTTCCTGAAGAAACGTCCGCTTGTCCTCCGGGTAATACACGAGTTGAGGGGGGAAGTTGTCTACGAAGTCCACCATCGGGCCGGCAGCCTCCATCATCTCAGTGGCTGCGTTGGCAGGCGTCGTGTTGTGCGGGTTCAGATTGCCGTACAGTATGCGAATCCTGAAGAAGCCGTCCGAATCGAGTTTCACCACGTGGAGTTTCACGTGCGCCGGCACGTCCACGGTGCGCCACTTCAGAGAGGCGGACTGCCAGGCACTCCATTCGCCCACCTTGAGGTCCGCCAGAATCCGGCGTTTGTCGAAGGAAAACGCAACGCGATCGTAGTTCACGACGCCGTCGTCGGTTGAGTCGTAGATGATGAAGTGGACGTCGAGTCCCCATCCCGAGGCGGTGCCCTCGAGCGGGGGAGAATACGATTTCGGCGCATTCTGCCAGGCCTGCCCCTTCTTCGTGTCGATGTATCGCGTCAGTTGTGGACCGAAGAAGAACAGGCGCGACCCCCGTCCCTGGCGTTTCCTCTGGGCCAGGTCCTGTTTGGCCTCAAAGTTGAGGGGATGGAAGTCGGCCCCCCACCCTCCCCAACGACCCCGAAATGTATATCCCGATTTCAACTCGGGAGGGGTCGAGCCAGGAATGGCAAGCAGAGCCACCCGCAGCCCTCGTTCCTCCAGCGTCGTCCAGATTGGAGGCACCTTCTTGGCCGCGGAATTGAATCCCCCCACCGACACCTTGCTCAGGGGGAATCCCTCCGTGTGCATGGGTCCGTCGGCGACGCCGTGTACCTTTGGCGACGCTCCGGTGAAGAGCGTTGCGAAGTTCGTGGGTGTATGCGTGGGGAATGTCGGGATGCAGAACCCGTACGCACCGTTCTCCATCAGTTTCCGGATGTTGGGCAGTTTGCCTTCCTGGGCCCAGCGGAACATGTTGAACACATCCGGGTCCGCACGCAGACCGTCAGGAATGAACCAGAACAGCCTGCGCCGCGATGCCGCGGGCGTTTGTGCGGACCCGCGCCGCCGAGCCGACGGTGCAAGGAGCGCTCCGCCCGCGGCAGAAGCCGCCGCAATTCGTTTCACGAAGCCCCGTCTTGAGATGCCCTTCATCGCGCTGTACCCCCCGAACGGTCTGCCACGGCGCTTGCACGTGAATGGTCCACTCGTTCGCCGCCCGAAGACACGCCAGCCACACCCGATCCCGGTCTACAGTTTGGCGATCGCGCCGACAAAAGCCCGCGTCTCGCCGGTCTCCAGGTCCTGTTCGACCGCGAGGTTGACGTTCAGGAAACCCAGTTTCCCGACGATCCCGGCAAGAATCCCTCCAGTCCGCCCTTCGGCGGGCGTTCGATCCCCGAATCCTCCGACGAAGACACGGTCGAGACAGTTGTCCTGTTGATCGAACTGGAAAGGGAAGGCCACGGCTTCGTACTTCTCGGATACGGTCTCGTTGGGAAACTCGCGGCGCTGAAATCGCACGTTGACAAGGGACCCCAGTTCCCACACGTCGAGGCATCGATTCCACGTTGGCTGCAAGAACCCAAGGGGGTTGCCGTACTCCAGACCTTGAGGCCCCATAGCCCGTCCAAGACGGGCGGGATGGCTGAGGAACCCGCCGCCGAACTTCAGAGTCCCGTTGACGAACAGGAACTTGGCGCCGGGCAGATCGCCAATCGTGTTGTCAACGTAGAGCACCTCTGCGGCCGGCCGCAGCGGCCCCTCTCCCTCGGGCGACACATATCCCACGGCCGCGCGCCACTGCTCGCCGTCGGTCCCCCCCGCCACCATGAGGTGCTCATTGTGCACGGCCGCGTAGCCTCCGGGAGCGACGTCGTCGTTGTCTTCCTGGAGTTGAGCGGACAGGATGTAGTTCCAGTCATTCACTTTGTTCCGATAGGAGATCTTGCCGAAGCCCGTGTCGGGGCCGACATTGCGGCTGACGTACCCGCCGCCCACGCCGAGTCCCATGGGCAACCGGTACTCTCCCTGGAACTCGTAGTCGTTGCCGGCCGGGGCGTCGACATGGTGGAAGCCCAGAATCAGGTCTCCCAGGTCTGGATTCCCGGTAAAGGGCCGGACGAAGCCGCCCACATACTGGATGTTCGCGCCACCGTGTACATCCGTAGTCCCCACGCCGCCTTTGAATACGGGTGTCCATACGATGAAGTTGTAATTATCTGCCGCATCGGCACGTGTGAAGTGGAAGTCCAGTTTCCCGGGATGAAGAAGAGGGCTGTCAGACAACGGCCCTTCCACTTTCCAGGCATCAAGCAGCGGACTGTCAAAGGACAGCCATTCCACTTTCCCGGGATCAGGGGGAGGGCTGCCGGAGGACGGCTCGTCGCCGCCGCGTGCGGATGATGTCTGCGCCAGCAGCAGGGCCAGGATCGCGAAGATCATCGGAAGCAGGTTGCTCCGTGCGACAAAACCTCGGCGCGTGTGGGTCTTCACGGCAGGTCCCCTCCCATCCTGAGTTGGCGCTCGCCGGCATGGCCAGCGCGCACGGCCTCCACTCCCCCCTGTGTGCTTGACCGGACGTACTGATAACTGGCGGGCAGCAGCATGGAACCCGAACTCATGTCCGTCAAGTCCAAAATGGGCTAAAATACGAACGCGGCCGCCGATATCCTCACCCGCCCGCGGGTGTGGCAGAATATCATGGTGTTTCAGTAGGAAATGCACCATGCCCTCGCGTCCCCGAAAGATAGAAGGCTCTTCTCCGAAAACTGTACCGACCACATCTCTGTGGGGGCCAGTCCCCAAGCCCTTGGGATTTATCGCTTTACGGCCAACGGCACGGTGGGGTATGCTGGGCACACCGCCA
>JALGSS010001043.1 GCA_029821745.1 Candidatus Zipacnadia bacterium | reverse complement strand
GGGCGATCCAGCTCAAGAGTGGCCGCATCCTGTGCCCGATCTCCTTCACGAGCGAAGTCTGGACTTCGAGCGAGGGCTTCCGCACGGTGTGCTACTTCTCGGATGATGAGGGGCTCACGTGGACCCGGGGCGAGGGCGAGGTATCCTGCCCGAAGCGCGGCGCGATGGAGCCCGGCCTGGTCGAGCTGGACGATGGCCGCGTGCTGCAGATCATCCGCACGCAGATGGGGCAGATCTGGTCCTGCACATCCTCCGACCAGGGCAACACGTGGACGGAAGCCGAGCCGTGGACGGTTGCCGCCCCGGAAGCGCCGAGCACTCTCGTGCGCACGCCCGACAATGGCGACTTCCTGGTGATCTACAACCCGAATGTTGACCTGAGCGCCGGTCACAGCGGGCCACGGACGCCGCTCGTGGCCGCCCTTTCGTCGGACGAAGGCAATACATGGTCCGAGCCGAGAGTCATTGAGGCCGACCTGAGCGCGACCTATGCGTACACCAGCGTCACCTTCGCCGGGAACCGGGCCCTGCTGACCTATTATGTCTCGCGGAAGGGCTTGCTCTCGCACAAGTTCAAAAGCATCCCCTTGTCCTGGTTCCGAGATACGGCCGCGCAATAGCGACCGATTTCTTTGACGGGGCCCCCGGGGGCTACTATAATCCGGGGCTTGAGTTCGATGTTTACGCGTGCAGTCCACAATGGACATCTCTAAGGGGCGCAGCAAGTTGCCCGACTTCACCGCACGATTCAAGGACTACTGCCGTAGCCGTGGCGCGGACCTGGTGGGCATCGCATCTATGGACCGTTTCGAGGGCGTGCCGCCACAGAACGACCCGCGCAATATCTTTCCCGACGCGAAGGCCGTGGTCGTGATTGGTCGCCGAATCACCCGCGGCAGCTTGCGCGGGTGGGAAGAGGGGACGAACCGCGACATCTACGAGATGTTCGGCTATAGCTGGCTGGACAAGCAGTTCGTGGCGCTGACCAACTTCGAGGCAACCGAATGGCTGGAGGATGAGGGTTGGGAAGCCACGCCGGTCATGTGCTACCCGCCGGAGATGCCGCCGCAGGGCATTCCGGTGAGAGAGGGCCGGCCTGGGCCGAATGTCAACCTGGACATGGACTACGCCGCCGTCGCCGCGGGCCTCGGGGAGATCGGCCTGCACGGCGTATTCCTCAGCCCGGAATTCGGCCCTCGCCAGCGGCTGCAGGCGGTCATCACCGACGCGCCGCTGGAGGCCGACCCGCTCTGCGAGCGCGAGATCTGTAGCGGCTGCGCAGTCTGTGCCGGCACGTGTCCTCTGGGCGCCATCGACCACGAGAATCTCACTGAGATCAACATCGCCGGTAAGGTGATGAAGGTCGCCCAGATCGACTACAGCAAATGCAGGAGCTGCCCCAACGGGGCACGCCCCAACATCCACCACTCCACGGGCAAGCCCGACCGCATCGCGGCCGTGTGCGTCCGGTCTTGCGTGGATGCGCTTGAACGTGGTGACAAGGTCACCGACACGTTCCGACTGGCGTTCCGTCAGCGCGAGCCGTGGGCAAAGAACGAAGTCGGCGCGAATGTTGCCATCGACACAGTGCCGGCCCAGGACGAGGCCCGAGAGGACCAGCGAGATGGCGCTGCAGACGGGCGCACGAGCCCCATATTTCGACCTGCCGGGCACCGACGGCCGCCATTACTCTCTCACAACGTACGCCGACAAGGCGGCGACGGTCGTCGTGTTCACCTGCAACTCGTGCCCCGAAGCGCGCTGGTACGATGACCGGATGATCGACATCGCCCGGGACTACTATGACGTTGACGTGGCCGTGGTCGCGATCAACGCGAACGACGCGGAGGCCAGCCCTGAGGACAGCTTCGCCAAGATGAAGCGGCTCGCCCAGGACCAGGGCCTCAGTTTCCCCTACTTGCTGGACGAGGACCAACGGGCGGCTCGTGCGTATGGAGCCACCTGCACGCCGGAAGTGTTCGTGGTCGACGCCGGCGGCACCATCGTCTACCACGGGGCCATTGACGACCATCCGCAAGACCCGTTGGCCCCGGGGACCGACTACCTGAGGGACGCCCTCGATGAGTTGATCACCGGCAAGCCGGTCTCGCAGGCCGACACGGAGCCACATGGGAGCCCGATCGTCTGGAAGTCGGAGGCCGACTGATCCGCCCGTCGTCTTCAGCAACTCGACAGCCACACTAGCGTGATACTGCCGTCGCGTAGCGACGCAGACGACACGAGGCCTGAAATGGCAACCTTGACTGCACAAACGATGAAGGACTTCGCACTGACCACGGGGCTTGACTTGGTCGGGGTCGCGAATATCGAGCGTTTCGAAGGCGCGCCGCCCAGGATGCACCCCTCGAGCCTATTCCCCGAGTGCCGCTCCGTCATCATCACGGGGCGGCGGATTCCACGTGGCGTCTACCGGGGTATCGAAGAGGGAACGCTGTGGTCCAACTACACCTTCTACGGATACAACCGTCTCAATAGCTGGTTTCGGCCCAAGGGTACGTATGACACCGCCTGCTTCATCGAGGACCACGGGTGGGAAGCCGTTCCGTGTTACCCGGGCGTCCCCGAAGGCCAGGGGCCGCGCGAACCCCTGCGACCGGGGGCCGTGCCGCCGGATGTCCAGATGGCGATCCGAATCGCCGGTTGCGCTGCCGGGGTCGGTGAGATGGGCTGGGCGAAGGTGTTCCTGACCCGCCGGTTCGGCCCGCGTCAGCGACTCGGGATGATCCTGACCGACGCCGAACTCGAACCTGATCCGCTGATTCCCGAAGATGAGCGCGTCTGCGACCGGTGCATGTCCTGCGTGCCCCAGTGCCCCGGCCACGCCATCCCGCACGTTCGGGACAATGACACGGTCTCCATTGAGATTGAGGGCGTGAAGTTCGAGTGGGGCAACGTGGATATGGGCAAGTGCACCCTTACCCACCACGGCCTGAACAAGGAAGCGTCGCCCTTCCTCGCCAAGGACTGCCCGGGCCTGCGCCTGGACGCGGCTGCTCAGGAGATGTCCGAGGAAGAGGCCTACAAGCTGTGCTACACCGTCGCGGGGGGCAATTGGCGCCAAACCGAGGAGTTTCCGTCCGGGCGCGTCATCGATTATTACAAGAACATGCTCGAGACTACGGGCTATTTCGCGGTGTGCGGCGCGAAGGGCTGCATCCGCGCATGTATGATGCACCTTGAGAAGACGGGACGCATTGAGCAGACCTTTGAGAATGAGTTCCGTCGCCGTCCCGAGTGGGAGTTGAACTACAAGGGTGAGGTCGTGTCGGAGGACTGACGCTTGGCGTGTTGCTCGAGGGCGACCCATAACGATAGAAAGCCCCAACCCGAAGGCTAGGGCTTCCTATGAATGCTCCGGGACTACCGGGTCGCGCCGGACCTCTCCCTATGTGTACGCCTATTGATCCTATGGACCTGACCAATCAGGGCGTCCGTAGTCGAAAGCCGACTCCCAGCAGTCCCGTACATCTGGAGTGTCAGAGCGCCGCGCTAGG
>JALGSS010000104.1 GCA_029821745.1 Candidatus Zipacnadia bacterium | reverse complement strand
GGCATGTGCCCCGAGATCTGCGCCAGCGGGTTCACGATCATCGTCGCCATCGAGGCGCAGAAGCTCCCCGCGACCATCCAGTAGGGCAACACGAACCCCAGGAAGACGGTGGACAGGTTCGTCCCGACGCCCGTCGCGAAACCTGGCAGGATTTTCTCGGTGCCCTGGGTGAAGTCGATCCATGGGATCGGCAGGATCTGGATCGGCTGGACCAGGATGACGTCTGTCAGAGTCGGGATCGCGACGTAGATGAGGCCGAACCCGATCCCGACCATGCTGCCGATCGAGAAGATCCTCCAGCGCCAGGTCTCGCTCTTGTCGGCGGCCTCGGCCAGGGCGGTGGCGCCCTGCGCGGCGATGGGCGCCATGGGATATGGCAGTCGCTCGCCGTCGGAGGTGATCCTGAACAGTGTATAACCGAAGGTGAACCAAGAGACGCGACTGAGCACCTGCGTGACCAGCAAAACCGCGATAGCGGGTAGCCAGTCGCCGTGCACGAACGTGCGATGGCGGATCGCCTCTGACGTGCCGGGCGGGGCCACCCAGTCGGGGACTTGATCGCCCAGACCAGCCGGCGCGGCGGAGCGGAAGAACTGGTTCCAGATCAACAGCGCGAATGGGCCGCCCGACAGCGCCAACTGGCCGATCATCGCCGTCAAGCCGCCGGCCATGTAGTAGAGGACGTAGACTTCCTGCTTGCTCAACTGCGTGAATGACCGCCGCGCGACCTCAGTGAACAGGATGATCGTCGTCCACTCGGCCGCAGGCCCCATCGACTGCCCGACCACCAAGCCCAGGTAGATCGAGCCCGGCATCATGATGAACCCGATGAACAGGGCCCCGAGGATGGTCTTGAGACCGAAACCGTCCTCATAGGTCTCGGGCGTCTCCATCAGCGATCGGTATTCAGCTAGCTCTTGGACCTCGCGCATCTGCATAGGCTTCTACTCCGAAGCGAGAACCGCCTGGCCGCCCGGCGTCGAACTGGAACCGCGCCGGAACAGCGGCTTGTCTGTTGGCTGACATTAAGGCCGCAGACGGGCAGAGACCCGGCTGCGATCCCCCACACGACACAATTCTCCTACGGGCCCCCGCATACCTTCCGCGAACGTGGATAGGGCCGGCAGAAACGCCGGCCCTCAGGGGATACGCTTTGAGCGCACCGGAGCAGGTCCGGGCTACTCGCTCAGCCGCTCCTTCAGTTGGTCGCGGTTGAGCCTGATTGCTCCGTCGCTCGGGCGCGTCTCGAGAAGGCGCTCCCACTCCGCTAGCGACTCACGCAGCTTGCCGAGGGCCTCGAGACAATGGGCATAGGTCCGGTGGATGAGGTGGTCAGCGCCCAACTCGACAGCCTTCTTCAACGGCTCTTCCGCCAGCGCGTATTCCTTGATGTTGAAGTAATGCGCGCCCAGACCCGCGTGGGATTCGGGATCGTCCGGGTTTGCGGCGATGGCTCGGTTCAGCGTTCGCACCGCCTGCGCATTCCGCCCCATGCTCCATTCGAGCCACGCCACAACCGTGTAGGTCTCCACGTAGTCCGGGTCGAGGAAGATGCTGGCCTCGCTGCAGCGGATCGCCTGGTCGTAGTCTCCCTTGTGGAACCACCAGTCCGACTCGGCGACGAAGACGTCCGCAGCGCCCTCCCAGATTTGCTCTGGAGATGGGGCTGGGGCTGTTGGGGCTTGGTCCGGCAGGTTCTCCACCGGGGGCGGCAGAGGCGCCCCCTTGACCGCTCCGTCAATCGTCTGGGTCATCATCGCGGACTGGCCCGACATCGCGCCCTTGAGAGCCCGGGTGATGAACGGGCGGTCGATGTCTTGACCCAGCAGACGAGACAGGCCCAGAGCGGCGAAGTACCGGATCCACTCGGCGTGCGTGCTCAGCACTGCTGCGCACGTGTGTTTGCCCCGGGCATCCCCCATGCAGGCGAGAGCGATCCCGGCCTGCACGCGGACCGACCGTTCAGCGTCGTTCAAACACTCGGCGAGGAGGGGCAAGGAATCGGGGCAGCCAATTTGCCCAAGCAGGAATGCGGCCCGGGCACGCTCGTCGGCATTTTCCGAGTCGATCAGCTCGTGCAGATACACGACCGGGGCGGTGTCTGCCCACAGCAACGGGAGGGGAGCCCACTCCGGGCGGTACGGCTTCTCGGCCAAGTCGCCGTACTTGTCGACGTGCTCTCCGGGCGGAGGCTGCTGCATGGGCCCAATGCCGGGGCCCTGCATCGGGTCAGGCGGGCGTGGCGTGGCTGCCATCGCAGCGGAAACAGCCAGGGCAGTCACGAGAAGCAGCAAGACCGGGGTGGGCACTCGCATGGTGGAATTCCTTTCGCGCGTTGTGAGCCCGTGGTGGGCCCGCGTTTGCACCGCAATGGCGTCCAACGATTCATTCAACACTTGCGCCGGCTGGAAGTATCCACCGGGGGCCTGATCCCCGGCAGAAGGCCGTCGCCGCATTGATTATACGAAGCGGAGCCCTCCGGCGCTACTGTTGTCGTGAGATGCATAACCTGGTTTGGCAAGGTCTCGGCTCGGGTAAACTACAGGCGGATCGAGAAGCCAAGCGAATTGAGAATTGAGAGGCAGTCCCGACGAGGTGGCGAGTGCGGAGGCACAACATCCTGATAGGGGTTGGAGAGTAGCGGTTTCAGGATGACCAAGGAGGCGGTCGGGAAATAGAAACGCTTTCAGTTCCGCCGCGAGTCCGCCTGACCTGAGCTACCGTAGAAGTCTTCTGATGGAGTGACGCACAGACCCATCTTGAGGGAAATTCCCTCACATGCAGGTAGCCAGGTAATGTCGAGGCGGACTCGCACTAGTTCTGGCCCCCTTCCCATCCGCCCCCGCGCCCTACAAAGCCATCCTTCGCTCACTATACAGAATCAAAGAGGGCGGGACAGAAGTCCCGCCCTCTACTATGTCCACGGCGATGGAGCGAGTCCGCGCCCTTCTCCCTAACGGCCCAGCACTTCCTTGATGTTGCGCAGGATCTTCTCGGGCGACGGCAGGTTCTCGTTCTCCAGCGGCGCCGCCATCGGCGGCGGCACGTCATGGGCAGCCACGATGCGCGCCGGCCGCTTCATCGCGTCGAAGCACCGGTCCTGCACCGCATACGCGATGTGCTCTCCGTAACATCCCACGGAAGGCGCCTGCTGGACTACGACCAGATGCTTCGTCTTGTCGACGGACGCCGCGATCATGTCAACGTCCAACGGGCGAAGCGTCCGCGGGTCCACGAGCTCTACCGAGATGCCCTCTTCCGCGGCCATCTCAGCCGCTTCCAGTGCCTGGTAGTACATCCAACTGTAGGCAACGACGGTGATGTCCGTGCCTTCGCGGCCAATTCGTGCCTGCCCGATCGGGATGGTGTAGTCCTCCGCCGGCACTGCATCCGTGTTCGTGTAGCAGTGCTGGTGCTCGATGAAGACGACCGGGTTGTCGTCGCGGATTGCTGCCTTGAGCAGGCCTTTGACGTCGTAGGCGGTGCTCGGGGCGATGACCTTCAGCCCCGGGAACATGGTCGCGACGGCCTCGAGACTCTGCGAGTGCTGCCCCGCATAGCCCTTGCCGCCACCGATCGTGGTCCGCAGCACCATCGGCAGCTTCGCCTTCCCGCCGAACATGTAGCGGTTTTTCGCCGCCTGGTTCCCGAGCTGGTCCATCGTCATCAGGATGAAGTCGATGTACATGAGCTCAACGACGGGTCGCAGCCCCGCCATCGATGCCCCCGCGGCGGTACCGATGATCGCTGCTTCGGAAATGGCGGTGTTGAACACTCGCTCCCTGCCGAAAACCTCGAACAGGCCCTTGGTTGCCTGGAACGCGCCGCCATAGTCCGCCACGTCCTCGCCGTAGAGGATCACGCGCTTGTCGCGCAGCATTTCATCCTGCAGGGCTTCGATGACCGCATGACGGTACAGGATGCGTCCCTGGCCATCCCGGTTCTGCTGGATCGGCTCGGCATGCAGGGCCTCTTTCGGCGTGGCCCACTTGGGGTCGATCTCGTCCGAGGTCGTGTCCGCCAGCAGACCCTCGTAGATCGTCGACGGGTCGGGGTCTGTGGCGCTGTACGCGTACATCGTGGCGCGCTCGATGCGCTCACGGGCGATGTCGCGCATGAGGCGGATCTCGTCCTTCGACGCTACGCCGGCCTTGGCGAGAGCGGTCGCGAAGGTCTTGATTGCGTCGCGTTTCTGCCAGGCCTCTTCCTCTTCCTTGCTGCGGTACGTCTCCCGCGTGTCACTCAGCGAGTGGCCCATGTAGCGGTAGGTCATGCACTCCAGCAGAACGGGGCCCTCGCCGGATCGACACAGCTCGGCTGCGCGGCTCACCGCATCGCGCACCGCGAGAACGTCCATTCCGTTGACGACCTCGGCATGCATGTTGTCCTCGTTATAGCCCGCGCCGCGCCGGGCGAGATGCTCCACTCCGGTCACTTCGCCGCGCTCCTGGCCGGTCATGCCATATTGGTTATTCTCGACCAGGAAGATGACCGGGCAGCCCTCTTTGAACTGGGCCATCGCCGCGAAATTGTACGCCTCGTGCGAAATGCCGTTGTTCGTCGCGCCATCGCCCACGAAGCAGAGACAAGTCTTGCCGTCGCCGAGCTTGCTGGCTGCCAGGGCCGCCCCGGCAGCGATCGCGTATGACCCACCGACGATCGCGTTCGCGCCAAGATGCCCCGAGTGGAAGTCAGCAATGTGCATCCCACCGCCGCGTCCACGGCAGTAGCCCTCTTCCTTGCCGAACAACTCCGCCATCGTCCGGTTCAGGTGCTCCTGGATCGCGCAGTCCAGCAGGCCACGCGGGTCCGCCGGATCGCCGTCTCCCGCCACGAACTCCATCAGGTACTCGGGGCTCGCCTTTTCCAGGGCATACGCACCCTTGGCGATCGAGTGCCCGTGTCCGCGATGGGTGCTGGTGATGTAGTCGTCGGCGTTGAGAGCCGACATTGCGCCGATGGCGACCGCTTCTTGCCCGATCGACAGGTGCGTTGCGCCGATGAATTTATACTGGGCCAGAGGCTCGAACTTGCCGTTCTTCAGCTTGACGATCGTCTCTTCGAAGTTCCGGATCGTCAGCATGTACTCGAGCATCTTCAGCGCTTCGGTGCGGCTCAGGCCCGAGGCCATCTCGCTCGTGACGTCGCCATCATACTGGTACAGTGGGATGGCTGGGAACGTCAACTCCCCACGCTGGAAATCCGGGAATACGTCTATGTCTTTCGGCATTGGGATGCACTCCTGTAGTATGTGAAACCACTGTGGTGTCGGGAATCAATGACGCATACACAAACTAGTATTATGCCACAATACACACCGCAAGTAAACGGACGCAGAGGGCTTTTTCTGGCCCCAATGAGCCCCTTTGAGCGGCCATTGGGGCTGCCGGGCGCCACGTCCCTGAGGCGCTACGTCTTGCGTTCCTTGGTCTTTGCCGCTGGGAAGAGGATATTGTTGAGGATCAGCCTATACCCCGGGGAGTGGCGGTGCATGATCAGCTCGGGGGCCGGCTCGCCCACCACGTGCGCGTAGTCCTCCGGATCGTGCCCAGCCAGGAAGGTGAAAGTCCCGTCCCCGTGGTCTCCGTGGATGTACTTGACCTTGTCCTGGCCCGGGTAGTCTCCGAGCACGATCACGCTGCCCTTCAGGCACCCGCGCCGGAACGCCGTGGTCTGGCCCAGGTAGTCCGGTAGCGCGTTGACATGGCACTGGGTGAGCATGGTCGCGATCGGGTCCTGCTTCGCGGAGAACTCAAACAGCCTGAAGCGCTCCCCGGTTGACACGAGGCTCCTGCCTTTCGGCGGCACGTCGATGTCTGATAGCTCTGTCAGGAGCGGGTTCTTCTCGATGTGGAAGTCCTTGAAGGCCAGCGTGGCGGAGTAGTTGAGCTTTGCGTCGGGGTTCGGGTCCATCGGGGTGCCGTCAAGCTCCGGCGGCACAATGTCGACGCCCCGGGCCGCGAGAGAAACATCCAGGCTGTCGGTGGCGCTGCACATCGCGAACAAAAAGCCCCCGTTGGAGACCCAGCGGGAGATACTCTCGGCAACAGCCCCCTTGAGTTGGGGCACCCCCGCATATCCCAGTTCAGCCGCCGCCCGCCGCGAACTGAGCACCATCCGACGGTACCACGGCGCGTGCTGGAACTGGCTGAAAAACTTGCCGAACTGTCCCGTGAAGTCCTCATGGTGCAGGTGCAGCCACTCGTAGTCCGCCAACTTGCCCGCGAGGACTTCCCGATCCCACAGGTTGTCGTACTTGATCTCGGCATACTCCAGGGCCAGGCGGACGGCATCATCCCACGGTTCGGCGTCGGGCGGCACATAGACCGCGACCTTCGGCGCCTTGGTCAGAACGATGCGCTCCATGTTCTCGGTCTGGATCCGGGCGAGGATACCTTGCCTTGCGCCTTCGTCGAGGGTCTCGACGCTGACGCCCATCGCCTGAGCTCGGGCGCGCACATCTTCGCTGCCGGGGATGACGAAGGCGCCGCACCGGTAGTTGAGCAGCCACTCACACTCGTACGAGCGCGGCTCCTGCAGGCACCAGTAGGTGAGCCCGTAGGCCTTCAGGTGGTCCGTTTGGCTCCGGTCCATCGGCACGAGCAGCCACTGGGCCGCGACAGGCGCCCCGGCCCACAGACAGCCGACCATCAATACGCCAAGCAGTGTGCCTCGCATGGTTACATGGTGTGGACGCCCGGTCGGCGCCGCGAGTTCCCCGCAGACGTGGCTACGCGCGGCCTTCGAGGGACGGGAATGCCTTCGGGTGCCAGTCGGGAGCGGCCCGGGTGATGGTCAGTGCGTAGACACTGCTCGCACCGGCCTCTTTGAGCGCCCTCGCCGCCTCCCGCAGTGTTACGCCCGTCGTGTAGACATCGTCGATCAGCAGCAGCGACGCCCCGTCGACCTTCCAGGTCTTGCGCGCCTCAAAGGCCCCCTGCATATTCTGGGCGCGCTGCTGCGCCGTCAGCTCGATCTGCGGCGTGGTATTCTTGACTCGCTCCAGCACACCGTCCCAGACCGGCTTGCCGCAGCCCTTCGCCAGCTCATCGGACAGCAGACGGGCTTGGTCAAAGCCTCGCCACCGGTGGCGCGTCGGATGCAGGATGACCGGGACAATGCCGTCGATCTCGTCAAAGGGGAGCTTGTGTGGCCGGGCGAGCTCGTTGGTGAACCGCCGCGCCAGCATTGCCCCCAGAGGTTCCGCAAGGGATCGCCGATCCTTGAACTTGAAGTCCAGCACCGCTTGTCGCAGCGGTCCGATATGAAACCCGACCGACCGCGCCCCGTCCAGCATGATCTTCTCAGCCTGCCGGCAGTCGGCGCATAGTGGCCAGGCGTGAGCAGTCGGCGGGTGCGGGTGCCCACAGCAGGGACACTGTGGGCCATCAATCAGCTCGACGTTCGCTTCGCAGGTGGCACAGAACAGCTCGCGGGACGGCTCGCCGCAGCCGACGCACCGTCTCGGCGCGATGAGATCGAGGATCTCGTCGAGGGCGCGTCTGAAAGGGGACTTCCCCTGGGCTTCGGCTTCATCCATTAGACGCATTCCGGCGACCGTGCTGGGAGATGTTTGCCGTCAGCCCCGACGGGGGATTACTCCGCATCAAGAAACGAGACGATACGCTCCCGAACTGCCACGAGGTCCCCCAGCTCGCACTCCCAGAGAGACAGAACACTCCACCCCAGACTCTCGAGTTCCGAGCGCTGGATGCCATCACGCTGCACATTGCGGCGGATCTTCTCGCGCCAATACGCTCGGTTCGTCTTGGGGATGCGTGCGCCTCGCGGGCAGTCGTGGCCGTGCCAGAAACACCCATGCACGAAGATGACCTTGCGTCGAGAAACGAATACCAGATCGGGGGTGCCGGGAAGGTCCCTACGGTGAAGGCGGAAGCGGTACCCAAGGCGATGAACCAGGGAACGGACGCACATCTCTGGTGATGTGTCCTTTGCTTCGCACGGCCCTCATGATGCGGCTGCGTTTCTCCTTGAAGCAGATGCGTGCTATCTGTCCATCGCGATGTGCAGAGCGGGGTCGGTCTCACGCTCTGCAACAATCACGTTGTACTTCTCAATCAGTCGCCGCGCGCTCTCAGCGGTACCGTCTTTGGTGAACCCGCCAAGCCTGTATAGGTTGCCGGCTATGAACTCCTCGGCCTCGAAGACGTCCACCCTGTGCCCCACGCCCATCTGTTCCGACAATCCCTCTGCGACGGCCATACCAGACTGTGTGGTGACGATTAGTGGTCGCATGCCTGCGTCCAGGTTCTCAATGCACTTCCTGAGGAGGGCCTCACTGGGCGCTGCTACAACATGGATGCGGACGTCCTCCACTGCAAAATCACACGCTGTCTGCGTCGGTATCTCGGCCACGCACGCCTCTGGGCAATTGAGTCGACCCTCGAGGACCAGTTCCAGCTTCGCCGCGATGAGATGCCGGAGAACTGCTCCCATCGGTGCCGCGCCCGGAGATCGCAACTCCCTTTTCTCAGCCTGCAGCAGTACATCTCGGACGGCCGCGCACAGGGAGTAGCCACCGTCGGTTCGCAACGTAAGGTACCCGCCCTCGAAGCACGCCCTCGCCCGATCGGTCCACCAGTTCTCGATTTCGGCGAGATCGGCGATGCCGTCCTCATGGAGTCTGTTCAGAAAGTCAACGTACATGTGCATCCTGTGGGCGCTGCTCCGGCGCGTTCCTCCCTCCTCGTCCGCAGGGATTCCCTCGACCCCGTGCTCGCGGAGTATGGCCTGAACCGCCGTTTGGCTCGCTCCTACGACCTGGCCGCTCTCGGTCAACAGGTCCTGCGGGCGCAACGGCAATCCTCTGACACGCGCATGGCGCGTCACTGCAATAGCGACGCACAGAGATCCCTTGCCGTGCATGTGTGCGGTACGCACGAATTCCCGGAGGGCCTCGTCTAGTGGTGGCATAGGTGATCTCCTGTGGCTCTCCTGGCCGGTCGGAGTACAGACTGCAACACCAAGAACCGCGCCGTCGCTCCAGAAGGCGTGGCTCCCACGGTGGCATGGCTGCAAGTGCGGGTGCGGGAGAGGCAGCAGACGACCCTCTCGGCCAGGACGTGTCCTGATTGGCGTCAACTGGCCCCGACGTCGACGGTTGCCCGCCACACCGCGCTCACGGAGTGCTGGTAGCTGCACTGGGCAGTGATCACTGACCACGGGTCTGCGATCACGCGCGCCGTCGGCGCGGCGGCCAGGTTCCCGACAACCACGAGCGTGTACTGTTCACGGCGCCATCTGGCCTCCGTCCACTCTCTATCTGTGAACTGGACCGGTCCGCGTACGCCTCTCAGGCCCTTCACCTCGATTGCCCGGTCTGCGTTCCCCCTTACGCCGAAGTCGAAGCCACGGGCGGCCAGCCGGCAGTCCACGATGTCGGCGCACGTCACGCGGACGAGAGGGTAGCAGTTGGCAAGGAAGTAGTCCTCCGCCTTGCGCCCCGTCAGGAGTCTCTCGGCTACGTTCGCGGCGACGCGAGGGGGGATAGCGAGCGCGTCAACGGCTTCGTCAGTCTCCTCGTGCTCCCCAGCGACTATGCGGGCGACCAACTCCAACAGAGCGTCATTGCTCACTTCCGAGAGTTCCTCAACCACGCGCTGCCGACTGACGCGCAGGGAGCGCTGGTGCCATCCCCTTCTGGCGTTAGGGTGCATCGGATCGAATTCATCACGCAGGTTCTTGAAACTCGCGGGAGGCGCACCCAACGCATCAGCTGCCTCTTGGTAAGCGGCAGTCCAGGTTCGGCATTGGCGAGCCGTTAGGTACTCGGCGTCCAGCCTGCTCATCGCATAGCCGACGACCAGCGCTCTTGTCTCTAACCGCTTGCGGTTCAGTTCGTCAAGCATCCACACTCACCCTCCCTGTGCAGGTCGCCGGGTCGCCCCAGTGGCCAGGGCACGCGCCGATGGGTGCCCTCCGGCATCACCACGAGCACGTCTATGTCCCCGTCGCGCGTCATCGCGGCCCGCGCAGTGGAGCCGAACATGATGATCCGTACCCATGGCATCGGATACTTCTCGCAGCGGTTCTTGCAGAGAGTCCACCCGCCTTACTTCA
>JALGSS010001042.1 GCA_029821745.1 Candidatus Zipacnadia bacterium | reverse complement strand
CGCTCGCGGCAACTAATGACCCCGCCGAGTTCGACTTCACGATTGAGCCGTGGTTCCCAATGCTCGTGACGGTCCGCGCCGAGGTACTGCAGGCGGGCAATGAAGTGGCGCGGGCATACCAGTATGCGCATGTAACCAAGCGCAATCGAGGCAAGTTCAACTTCCTCATCTGGGACACTCCACGGGGTACGCTGGCGCCGTATGCGGAGCGCAGCCTGGCGGAGAACTCGGTGACGCTGCAACTGGGTGGCGGCACGCCGGCGACCATCTGCGCGGCGAACGACATCGCGTGGGTGCCCTACACCACGCGAATCATGTCCAAACTCAATGCAGACGGCATCATGACGCCCTTCTGCTGGAATGACGAAGAAGCAGTGAAGAAGCACGTGGAGGAGAAGGCACAGGCGTATCTGGGAGCCCGGCAGCACGGGGTGTTCGTGTGGTCGCTGGGTGATGAGGTCGACACCAAGGGCGCATGCTTATCGCCACACTGTGCCGAAGCATATCGCAGGTATCTGAAGGAGCAATACGCAACAGTGGACGGCCTCAACGAGGAGTGGGGCACGGACTTCGCCGACTGGACTGAGGTCGGCCTGTCCAAGCCGGACGACAGTGAGGAAGCCACCGCAAAGAACGCGGGGAACTACCCCCGGTGGTTTGACCGGCAGGCGTACAAGTCATGGAACTTCGTCCAGTTCTGCCAGAAGTACGCGGAGGCCTACGCCGCTATCGACCCCGAAGCCAAGACCGGGTTCGAGGGCGCGGGGCGTTTCGGCCAGGGCGACGACCTGGACCTGATCATCCGCAGCAACCAGTTCTGGTCGCCGTACCCAGGCACGGCCGACGAGGTGATTCGCTCCATCGCCCCGCGCGACTTCCCGCGTGCAAACTGGATGGGATACACGAAAGACGCGAACTCGCTGCTGCAGAAGTACTGGCGGATGGTGACGCGGGGCATGGACGCGGTGTGGTTCTGGCGCTGGGATTGCATCGGGCGATTCCACGGCTGGCTGGCGCCCGACCTGCGGCCCTTCCCAGCGGTGAAGGAGATCCTTGAAGATACCCAGGTCCTGCGCGACGGTCTGGGGGATCTGCTGTTGAAGTCGGAGATGCTGGACGACCAGGTGGCGATCCTCTACTCTTACCCATCGACCTTCGCGCACGCCCTTGACCAGGGAGGCACATACGGAGGGTATGAGGGGGCGCACCTGGCGGCGCAGACGCTCGTGAGGGATCTTGGCCTGCAGTTCCGTTACGTGACAGACCGGATGCTCCGACTGGGCGAGTTCAACCAGCGCAAGTACAGGATGCTGATTCTGCCGCGCGCGTCGGCTCTCGGCGACGAAGAGGCCGAAGTCATCCGCCAGTTCGTCATGAACGGCGGGACGATCGTTGCTGACGTCCAACCTGGCATCTACGACGGGCACTGCAAGCCCCGGGCGCAGGGCGTGCTCGACGACCTGTTCGGCATCGAGCGCAGCGCCCAGGAGCCTGCCACGGTCGCCACGGTGGAACTAACCGACGACCCGCCGGTGAGCTTCGACAAGGCACAGGTGGATCCCTCAGTGACGCTCACCACGGGCGAGGCGCATGGGGCCGCCGGCGAGACGCCGGTTCTGATCACCCGGCAAGTCGGCAAGGGGCTGGCGATACTGTGGAACTTCTCCATGGGCAGCGCGCCGAAGCTCAACATCAGTGACACACCGGAGGCGATCGCCACGCAGGCGCTCGCGATGTTCGCCGGCGCCGGCATCGAGCCGACGCTGACGCTGGAGAGCGCCGACGGGTCACGCGAGCGAAACATAGAGGTGATCCGCTGGCAGAACGGCGGCATCGAGATCATGGCGCTGTTCCGGGAGAACGGGATCGAGAGTGAAGCTACGGTAACGCTACCTGAGGCACGCTTCGTCTATGACCTACGCAACCGTGAGATCCTCGGTGACGTGAAGCGCTTCACGACCACGATTATCCCGAACCGAGCGAGCTTCTTCGTCCTCGGAACGAAGGCCGCGCCGGAGCCGCGACTGCAACTTGAAACCGCCGGCGCCTCGCCAGGGGACGTGGTGAACGCGTCCGTCTCCGTGCCCGGCGCCGAGGGCCTGCACGCGTTGCGCATCCGCGTGACAGTCGGCGATGCGCAGTTGAAGTGGTTCGACCAGATCGTGATCGCGGG
>JALGSS010000103.1 GCA_029821745.1 Candidatus Zipacnadia bacterium | reverse complement strand
GGGATCATCAGGGCCCGGAAGTAGTGGGGCCCCCTTGTTAGGGGGCCCAGGCAGAGCCTACGTCCGCCTCTCGAGACGGGTTCGGTCCTGCATATGTATTATACCCATCCACAGGCCGTACCACAACACGTGCTGGGAGACGAAGTCCGTGGTGGATGTGGACTACACTATCTAACCTCGCCCGACCGGGGAGGGTCTATCTTGGCTCTACGCGTGTTCGGCAGGCCGGCAGCACTCTTCGCACTCGGAGGCATCTTGCTCTTGACCGCTTCTATCGGCGCCGACGTTCAGCCCTTTGCTGTTGATACGGTGCCCGGCCTGCCGGACACGGTGCCGGTCGTTAAGCCGTGGAAGACGATCCCGCTCGACCCGACCCACTCAGGGCAGTGGGTCGTCCTGGGAGACGTGGATGGCGACGGTGAGGTCGAGGTCGTCAGCGCCCGCAATGTCGATAACCACGACGTACATTACACGAGCGCTGTCTGCGTTCAGAAGCTGGACGGCTCCGTGCTCTGGCGATGGGACTGCGGGACGACCGGCCGGACGAAGCTGCATCATGACGTGGCGTGCCAGATCTACGACTGGGACGGCGATGGGCGAAACGAAGTCATCGTCGCCACCGACAAGGCCGTCGTCGAACTGGATGGCGCGACGGGACAAGAGCGCCGCAGGTTGCCCATCCCGGCTTCGGCGTCGGACTGTCTGGTATTCGCGAACCTGTCGGGAGGCCCTCGGGCGACCGACTTCCTCGTTAAGACTCGGTACTCGCATATCTGGGCATACGACCGAGAGGGCAAGCTGCTCTGGGACGTGTCCAACCCCGGTGGGTACCGGACGAGTCACCAGCCCTATCCCGTGGACATTGATGGCGACGGCCGCGATGAGATTATGGCCGGCTACGCAATGCTTAATCCCGACGGCTCGGCGCGATGGACGCTGAAATCCGACGAGATCGACCTGAAGCGTGGTCATCTGGACTGCTGCCGGGTTCTCGAGGCAGGTGAGACCCCGGCGGATTTCCGACTTGTGGGCACGTACTGCGGCGCCAACGGTATTGCCATGTTCGATGGCAACGGGCGTGTGCTGTGGGAGCTCGCAGGTCACCACTTCGAGTCCGTCGACATCGGCAAGCTCAGAAGCGACCTACCCGGCAATCAGATCGTCGTCGACATCGACCACCAACCGGCAGGCAAGAGCCCGACGTGGCTCCTCGCCGCCGACGGCAGTCTCCTGGGCAGCATCAACACGGTTTCCAGCAGACACCATCGCCTCATTGACTGGAACGGGGATGGCCTGGACGAGATCGTGCTCGGGGGTGTTCCGGCCATCTACGATGGGAAGGGCGAGCCGGTGGCGCGACTCGACGGGACGGGCCCCGGTACGAAGATCGTCCAAGTGGGCGACATGACGGGCGATGGCGTGCCGGATGTTGTGGTGTCCTCGCGCTCTGCGGTTTGCATCTTCAGGAACGAGCGCGGAGTCCGACCGGCTACTCCCGCGGCTATCGGAGGCGGCGTGAACTTCACGCTGTACTGAGCCCGACCCGCACGACTGTCGAGTCTGCCTGCACAGGAGAACCGAACGTGCGCTGTGCAATGATAGCTCTGTGCGCCATCGTCGTCATCGCTATCCGCCCCGCTGACTCCGCTGAAGGGGAGCCCTCGATGCGCCCGCATATCTTCGTCACCGCCGATGAAGTCGGCCAACTGCGGTCAGTTGCGGATCTGAAGCGGGCGGCCTCCGAAGGCCCGTCCGCCGAGGTCTTTGGCCGCATCCAGAGTGTTGCGGCAAGAGACTTGGGGGCCGATCCGCTCACGCCCTCCTCGCCCGTTTCCGGCCGCTCCCGGACGAGCATCAAGCACGCCAACCGCGACTACGCCATCTGCCACGCGGTCGGGCAGCGCATCCTGCGGGCGGCCCTCGTGGCTCTCGTCACCGAGGACAGGCGTTACGTGGACGATGCGCTGCTTCAGATGCGGACACTCTTCGATGAGCAGCAGTGGCCCGACTGGCGGGACAAGGCTCACCTCAACCACGAGGCCGACCTGCGCAACGGGATGCTGTCCCGCGACTGTGGCCTGGCCTATGACTGGCTGCACGCGATGCTGACCCCCGAGGAGCGTGCGTGGATTGTGGAGGGCATCGACCGCAGGGGCATCCAGCCTTTCTGGCGCGCGGTCGAGAAGGGATCAAGCTGGGTCGACGCGGACAACAACTGGATGACGTGCATCGTCGGGGGCCTGGGAATCGCCGGAATGGCCCTCGGCTCCGACCACCCCGGCTCGCAGCGCCTCGTGGAGTTCTCGCTGCCTCGGATGGAACGGTACCTCACGAAGATCGGCCCCCAGGGGGAGTTCAACGAGTCGGTGGGCTATGCGGGCGCCATGCGCCTTCCCGTCATGTACTACATGGCCCGCTGGTATGCCACGGGGGGCGCTGAGAACCGGCTCCAACAATCCCCCTTCCCGGAGGCGTCGCGGTGGTACATGTATCTCACCTTCCCGCCGGGCCGGACCGCGCCTTTCGGTGACGCGGGGCGCGGCTCGCCGCCCGATGTGACCTGGATATCCGCCGTCGCGGCTGCAAACCAGGACGGTGTGCTCCAGTGGTTTGCGCGCAGCTATCCACCGCGCAGCAATGTCACCGTCAATCCCCTCGATTTCATGTGCTCGGATGACGATCTCGTCCCAGTGAGCCCCGAGGGACTCCTACCCCACGGTGTCGCCTTCGCGGCCCACGGAGCCTGCATATCAGAGCGCACCGACTGGGGCTCCAAGTCGACCCCCATGGTCGTCTACGGCAAGGCCGGGATCGAGCATATTCATGAGCACAACGACGCCGGGCAAGTGTGCATCGAGGCGTACGGTCGGCCACTCATCGTGGATCTCGGCTCGCCGCCCGGCTATCCCCTAGACTTTTTCGGCCCCAACCGCTACAAGTACTACAACGCCTCTTCCTGGGGCCACAACATCCTGAACTTCGGCGAGCGTGAGATGAAGGGCCCGACGGGCTCAATTGCTCGCTTCGTCGGCGCGGAGTTCGACGACAACAAGGGCGGCTGGTGGCAGCTCGATCTGACGCCTCTGTATGCAGACGTAGAGAACGTGCGGCGCACCGTCGTCCACCTGAGCCCGGCGGTCTGCGTCGTCCTGGACGAGGCCCGGTCAGCCATCGACGAGGACATCGTCTTGCGCTGGCACTACTCTGCGGGCTGTGAACTCTCGCCCGACGGCGGCTTCACGGTGCAGAGACGGGGCGTGAGCCTCAGTTCCCGCGTCGCGCGTCTGGACGGCGATGCGTTGACCGTCACCCGCGGCCACCATGAGTACGAGGAGCCCTTTGATCGTCACCGGCTCGGGGACCTCATGGCGCAGCGGAACGAGAGCTTCATCGAGGCGCGAGCCGCGGGAGGGTCATGTCGGCTGCTCAGCCTGTTCTCCGCGTACGCCCCCGGCTCCCAGGTGCAACCCTGGCAACGCGTTCCGGGTGGATGGGAGATCGATACGGGCGACGGCGTGGCGCGCGTGGTCGTTGACACGGAGACCCTCGAGGTCTCGAACGAGAAGACGGGCCTCAAGTGGCGAGTGCCCTTGTCGTGAGGGGACTGGGCTGGCGGCGCATGCGGCCATCCGGAACCCAGGTTGTGTTGATGAAGTGCAATCATGGGCACGGGGTGTCGCGTCGTGTGCGACGGGGCCCCGTGCAAGGCGACAGGCGGACAGGATTGTCCGCCCCACCGACAGCAATGGTGCGCGTCGGTCACGGCGCGCTGTGACACCCCACGGCCATGCGTCGTTGGTTTCTCAACACAACCCCCATGGCGACCGAACCGGCTCCGGCGTACGCCGGGCGGCGTCGGTAATCCACACTACCTGGCAGGAGGGGATGAGACGTGCGCAACATTTCCGCAAGCGTATGCTGTGTACTGGCCGTGCTGTTCGTGCTGACTTTGTGCGCTGATGTCAGCGCGCAGCCACGTGACGCGTACCCCTGGGAGATGCCCCTGGAAGAGATCGGAAAGTTCTCGGCTCTCACGTACGAGGCCGGGGGGATCAAGGTCACCTTTACCGAGGGCCACTGCGGCCCGATCATCATCAAGCTCCCCGACGAGTCGGGCACGCCCGTGCCGAAGGTCACCGGGCTCGAGGTCCTGGGCAAGGGCCATGTCACCGTGAAGATGGAGGAGGAGACGCTCATGGACGACGACATCTATGGGGCCATGTTCCGCTTCCATCCCGACGACTACCAGACGTTCGTCAGCATAACGGACTTCACCGAGACACCTGATGCCGGTTTGCGCTCACTGCTATTACATATGTGCTACGGCAGCTTCCGGCGGTTCTGGCATAGAGGGATGCAGGCATTCGTGCCGGATGCGCATGTGGGCGCGGCATGGGTCTACGCTAAGCAAGAGGGCGGCGTGATGATCTGGCAGAATGACAAGGAACTGAAGGGGTACTGCATGGACACCAAGAAGGAGCTCTTCAAGCGGTAGCTGACGAAATCCACGTCTTTCTGGCCGTGTGCGGCAACGCGCACGGCCGGCAGCATACCGGGGTCGCCCTGGGGCGATGAGTGGGGCAGCGACGTCTACTACACGACAGCAAAGCGTATGCGGGGGAACAACGTGCTTCGACGTGCCACCGGCGCCGTCCCGTGGGTCCTCTTGGCGCTCGCATCAGTTACCCAGGCAGTGTGGATGTGGCAGAAGGGCCCAATCCTGGGTCCAGACTCCCACGTCTATCTGACGTTGGCTCGTAGCCTGTCATCGGGTCGCTACGCTACGCCATGCATCAGTCTGAGCAGGCCCGTATTCGAAGCCACCACCCCTCCGAGTGTAGATCGAGTTCCGCCATGGCCGCCCGCGTTTCCGGCAATGCTCAGCATCGTGACCCACGGCGTCTCAGACGACCCCGGCAGATCGGGCGCGCGCGCCTTCCTGTTCACTGCAGGCTGCGCGCTGGCCATCCCGTGGCTCGTCGCGCCGGCTCTACTGTCTGCGGGAGGCAGGCCCTGGGAAGCATGTCTGGCAGGCACCGCCGCAGCGCTCTCACGGAGTTCGCTGTTCGTCGCCCCGTTCGTGTTGTCAGAGCTGCCATACACCCTCTTGCTGTTAGCGTTGGTGCTGCTCACCGCGAGACCGTCAGGGTGCAAGGGGTGGAATGGACCGCTATTGGCTGGCGTCGTGATCGCCGTGGCGCTGCCACTCACGCGTTTCTGGGGCCTGGTTGCAGTGCTTTCAGTCTCCCTGGCTGCCATGGCCGTAGTAACTCAGCGCTCGTCAGGGCGTTCGCGAACGCTGCTGTGCTTCGGCTTGTCGGGCGCAGCTATTCTGGGGGTGACGGCCTGGGCTCTCCGGTGCAAGCTGGTCGGCGGTCAGGCGTTCGCATCGCGACCCTCGGGCGTCTTTGGAGTCGTCGGGAACGCGGCGGAGGCCCTGAGAACTCACGTGGCCAATGTGGTGCCTCTGGGGCCCGGGGTCCCTCTGGCAGCCCCCGGCCCGATTCTGCTCGTCTGCATTGGCGCGGCGCTCTGGCTGCTGCTCGCGGGAAGCTCAATTGCGGCGCTCAGGTCCTCCCGGGGACGAGGTGACGGCGCGCTATCATTCCTCATCGTTGCGGGATGGGTCTACGCCGTCGCCACCGTCGTAGGGCTGGCTATCCTCAGAGCCCTTCACGACATGGACTACCTGCGAGACCGGTTCATGTACCCCAACCTTGTCCTACTGTGGCTCGCAGCCGGCGCTGTCGCCGCCATCAGTGAGCGTCGCTCCGCGTGCAGAACCGTGGCCATAGTCGTGCTAGTGGCGGCTTCCGTCAACGGCGTCGCCTCAATGGGGCACAGTCCACTCACTGCTCGCACGAACTACTACCTGGCCCGGGACCCATTCATGGCCCGGCCCTCAGTGCAGCGGATATTGGACGGACAGACAGCACTGTCCTGGAGAATCAACGTTCCCTTCTACGTGCCCGGCTGCCGGACATGCTACAGCGTGGCTTCGCCCTCGCGTATGGGGATCTCACCGACAGCGCGGGAATATGCCGACTTTATGCGTCGCGCGCGCGTCACGCGGGTTGTGCTGGGCCGCGAGGCCCCGGCCGAACTGCCGGCTGCCCTGAAGCTCGTCGACGCCACGCCGGCCGTCAGGCAGGGGGACTACAGCCTGTGGACCATCGCGCCCGATACGCCGCCAGGTCCGCGCAAGCATGACGAAAGCGGCTGACGTGCCAGAACGTTACACACTCACACTCAGCCAACGGAGACAAGAGATGCCAAGCGACAAACTCAACGTTCTGTGCATCATCACCGACCAAATGCGCGGGGATCACATGGGCTGCGCGGGGAACCCCGTCATTGACACGCCCAATCTGGACCGCATTGCCGACACCGGCATGCGCTTCTCCCGGGCGTACTGCAATAACCCCCTGTGCATGCCCTCACGCGCCACGCTGTTCACCGGCGAGACGCCCCGAGGCCACGGTGTGCGAACCAATGGCATCCCGCTGCGTCGCGACACCCCGACGATGCCGGGCGCTCTGGCCGATGCGGGCTACCGGACCCACAGCGTCGGGAAGCTGCACTTGCTGCCCTTCCAGACGCCTAAAGGAGTGGACCCCGACACCCTCGACCCCCTGGACTGGGTGGAGTCCCATCACTTCTGGAACAATGGCGCCCTGAAGGAAGTCCCGACGCCCTACTTCGGGCTGCAGAGCGCCGAGATCACCGTCGGGCACGGGCCCGGGACAACGGGCAGCTACCGCCGGTGGCTCCGCGCCCAGGCCCCCGATGCTCAGGCCCTGTGGGCTCCGGATGCGGGGAAGCGAACGCCCCACGATGCTGAGCAGGCCTGGCACAACGCGCTGCCCGAGGAGTTGCACTACAACACATGGGTTGCCGACCGGAGCATCGACTTCCTGGAGAACCAGCCGGAGGATGAGCCCTTTTTCCTGTGGTGCTCCTTCCCCGATCCGCACCACCCCTATTGCCCGCCCGAGCCCTGGGCGAGCATGTACGATCCCGGCGATGTCCCGATGCCCATGCGCCGCGAGGGTGAGCTGGAGACCCTCGCGCCCTTCTACATGGAGATCTACGAGAGCTGGCTGATGCTGAGCGGACGCGGTGCGCCCACCAAGATGGCTGATGAACAGCTCCGGGAGATTCTCGCCCTCACCTACGGCATGGTCTCTCACGTGGACCATCACATCGGGCGCATTCTCGATTGCCTGGAGCGCCTCGGCAGGCGGGAGAATACGGTGGTCTGCTTCCTGTCGGATCACGGGGATATGATGGGCGACCACTGGATCATCAACAAGGGCCCCTTCCATATGAACGGGCTGCTTCAGATGCCCTTCCTGTTCAGTTGCCCGGGACTCATCCCCCAGGGCGTCGAAAGCAGCGGGCTTGTGAGCTACCTGGACTTCGCGCCCACGATCCTCGATCTCGCCGGAGTGCCCATCCCGGATGGGTCGGTCGCGTCCGAGTGCGAGACGCCCGGCCAGTTGCCGCCGTGGCCCGGTGTCTCCATCGTGCCGCAGCTTAAGGGAGAGGTCGACAGCCTGCAGGACAGCGTGGTGGTGGAGAACGACGAGGACTATCTGGGCCAGCGCCTGCGCACCCTCATCACGGACCGCTACAAGGTGACCCTCTACCCCGGGCAGACGTATGGCGAGCTGTTCGACCTGGAGGAGGACCCCGGGGAGTTGAGCAACCTGTGGCATGACCCGGCTTACGACGGAGTCAAGCGGGACATGCTGCTCCGCCTGTTGGAGCGCCTGATCGAGACCGACAGCCGTCTGCCCCGGCGCGTCAATCACGCGTAGGTGACATGCGCGGGCTGGGTTGAGGAACTCTCCTGGTTAGCTGCGGGGTGGCCACGTCGTGCAGTGGCCGGGGCCCCGCAGAACCGCAAGGCAGGGACGTAACGCCAGACAACCGCGGGGCCCCGCCGATTGTACAACATCGGCACCCCACGGCTAACGCGCGTTTCTCTATGCGATCTGCACTCCCCGATGGCAAACTACGCCCGTTCCACTGTGGTGACAAACCAATAGCGCATGGCCGTGGGGTGTCACAGCGCGTCGTGACCGACGCGCTACAGTCGTGACCGACGCGCTACATGGGCCCCACGGGGCCTCTCAGACGCCTTGCATGGAGCCCCTTCGCACACGACCAGGCACCCCGTGCCCATGATTGCCCTGTTTCCCCACAACCGTTCTGCAGGCCTGTCGGCGTCTGCGTGCGCTAATCTACTCCTGGGTCCTCGTGCGAGTCCGGTTCTGCTGTTGCAGATACCGCGCCAGCGCTTGCTTATCCCACCAGATATTCTGGAGTATCTCGCCCTGAATCTGCTGCATCGTCGGCATTCGCCCGCTCTTCAGCCACGGAGCCAGCTTGGCGCGACTGATGTCGGTGCGGAAGATGACCAAATCCTCCATCTGGCCGCGCGCATTGGGGATGGCCGTAATGCACCGCACGATCAGCGCATTCACGCCGGTGTCGGTGCGCATCGCACTCGCACCGGCGTAGAAAGCGGCTAGGAGCAGATCGTTTTCCAGTCTGCTGAGGTTGGTCGTTGCGGGGGCGGAGATGGTCAGAATTCCGGCGCCGGAGAAGTCGTCGAGGGCCAAGGCCGTGGCGCGAACTCCCGAGCGGCCGGCGCCGACCCGATGGAGCTGTAGCCGGCCCATGATGTGCTGGTCGCGTGTACTCACGGCTACGCCGCGCTGCGCCGTGCCTCTCGTGCTTCTCCCGCCCTGGGGCGTCGTCGTTCGAGGTCGATCGGCGGCGCCGGTTAGTGGGGCAGTGGGCTGCGGGGTGGTCGACGGTGTGAGGGCGGACCCTCCCGTGCCGGCGTAACCGCCCGCGGACGAGCCCGTTGCGGGCGCCTGCGGCGAGGCCGGCGCCTGCGGCGTCGCACCGCCTGCTTGAGGCTCCGGGTAGATATCCTCCGCGAACTCTTCGCCCCTTTGTGTCGCCGGGGGGCTTTCGTCGGCGTCAGGGGCGTTCACTGCACGGATGAGGATGAATGCGAGGATGGGGATCAGGAGCACGCCGGCCACGACGGCCCCCACGACGAACTGCGGAGCGGTGCTTCGCTCGGGCTCGGGCGCTCTCGGTCTTGGCAAGGCGATCTGTGGGGCAGCGGACGAGGCGGTGCCTGCCCGGATGGCATTGCCGCGGGCAGTGGCAAGGCGCTCCATGACCGATGGGTCGAAGTTCAGGTCCAGGGCGCGCTCATACCAACTCACTGCTTCGTTCCATTGGGCGTCCCCCGCGTACGCGTCGCCCATGATCGACCGCGCGTCTCCGCTCTCCGGATACTCCTCAATCAGCCGATGGCACATTGCCAAAGCGCCGTCATAGTCCTGCTGGTCGACCAGGGCCCTTGCCTCCGCCAGAGCGATCTCCAGCGATTGGTTTTCCGGTGACCCGCCTTGTTCCACCAACTGCTACACCTCCGATGCCCGCGAGCCCGCGATCAGTCCAGCCGGGCGCTCAGACGTCTTCGCACCTCTTCAGCGAAACCTGATTCTTCCGACCCATCGACCGGCGTCCTCGGCTCGATAGCCTTCTCCATCCGTACGCGCGACGTCTTGAAGCCCCACTTCTCGTACAGCCCGATCGCCCGCTCATTGCAGCAACTGGCGTCCAGGCTGACTCGGCTGACGCCCTGGCTCGCACACCAGTCCTCGGCGAACTGAAGTAGGAGCTTCCCGTAGCCTTCGCCGCGAAGCTCGGGGACCACGTATATGTTCTTGATGTACCCGATGCACGGGTCGATCATCGTGCTGATCAGGGACAGCCACAGGAAACCGACGGTCTCCCTGCCATCCTGCAGAACGAACATGCCCTCCGCCGGGCTGTCCAGCGCGGTCCGGAGCTGCTGGCTGTAGTCCCGCAGGAACTGCGGGGTGGCCACGAAGCCCGGGAAGTTCGTCTCGTACACTTCGCGCTGGAACTCGACAACCGCGCGTCCGTGTCCTGCAATCTCAGGCACTAATGTTATCCCCCAAATGACGAGGAATGAAACGGGCTCATTGCCTCTGGTGCATCAACTAACATATTCGTCTCCGACCCCCATGGTTCCTTCACCGCGTGTCCCTCGGCCCTCTCCCACGCGCCAAGGTTTCTCCTTGGGGTCGACGAAATACTCCCTTTGCCGCGCTCCTCGCCCTGCGCCGGACGGGCTACAAGAAGTGGCTCAACTACCCGAAGGACACCATGGCCAAGGCCATCGGCAACGAGATCGGGCACTTCGTGGACTGCGTGCAGAACGACAAGACACCGCTGATCGACGGGGTGGACGGGGCGAAAACCATCGCGACCTGCTGGGCAGTGATTGAGTCCATCGCGAGCGGGAAGCCGGAGAAGGTGCGCAATGAGTTCTGACCGGGGCGAGCCGGACGCAGGATAAGAGCCGGATCACTGCCGCAGATGGGAGACGGTTGAGATGCGCAACTCGCAGCAGAAGAAGATGTCTGTCCTGGAGACCCCGTACATACAGACGCGCAGCAATCTCTTCGAGGTTGGGTACCTCAGCCCGGAAAACAACAGTGGCGTGCGCTCGCTATCGGCGTGGCGTGACCGGGAAGATGTTGGGGATGCCTTCGACAAAGTCGCGGCCATCCTCACGGAATTCGAACGGAAACATGTGGGGCAACGCCCCCCGAACGAGTCTACCACTGAGGCCAAATGCGTGGACAAAGTGCTTACTGCCCTTGGATGGCATACAGCGTTGCGGGCAGTGCTGCCAGACCGGGAATACACGGCCGACCTCTCGCTGTTCGCAGACGAGGGGAAGATGCAGGAAGTGAAGGACGAAGCAGGCAGTGCGAGGTACTGGAATGCCGTGACGGCCATCTGCGAGGGGAAGCGATGGGGCCTCAGCTTTGAGCATGATGCCTGCCGAAAGGACAGCCCCCCCAGTCTCAACCCTTGGCCGGTTCATCAGATAATGTGCTACCTACACTTGGCCAACGTCGAGTGGGGCATACTAACCAATGGGATCAGGTGGCGTCTCTACCACCAAGAGCGCTCGCTCCCGCCCAAAGCGCGGCACAAGAACGTGAAGGACGTCAGCGACGCAATCCGAAGCGCCCCCAGCTCTGAATTCCCGACTTACGAGGTTGACCTGGTTTCCCTTGTCAACAGGGAAAATCGGGGTCACTTTGACTACTTCGTCAACTTCTTCGCACCAACAGCCTATGTGCATAATCCAGCCTCGAAGGCCCGTCTGGTTGACCTATCGCTGCGCGGCAGCGAGAAGTGGAGGAAGCGAGAGGAACGAGAGCAGAGCAAGAAGGAAAGAGACCGCGAGAGGCGCGTCAACGCGGCGAAAAAGGCCAACGAAGAGGCGAGGGAGGCAGCCTATAAGGCAGCCCATGAGGCGGCCTGTGAACTGGCGAGGTCTCTCCGGGAGAACAAGCTCATCGTTGATGCGGAGAATGGCGTACGGAGTGTGCTCGAAGCTGCCTACAGCAAAGACGTCGTGAAGGACGTTCTGGAGAACGTGAATGACCCCGAAAGCGAGTAGCGCGGGACTCCTCGCCGAGGCCGCCTGAGGGTGGTTTGAAGACCCCTTGGGAACCCGACGCTGACACACGGTGGCTGCCCGCGGCCCTACAATATCGAGTGCGAGGTCTGGGGCACCGAGGGCACGATCTGCGGCGACAATACCCGCGACGCAGCGCTCCTCGCCCTGCGCCGGACGGGCTACAAGAAGTGGCTCAACTACCCGAAGGACACCATGGCCAAGGCCATCGGCAACGAGATCGGGCATTTCGTGGACTGCGTGCAGAACGACAAGACACCGCTGATCGATGGGGTAGACGGGGCGAAGACCATCGCAACCTGCTGGGCAGTGATCGAGTCCATCGCGAGCGGGAAACCGGTGAAGGTGCGGAATGAGTTCTAAAATGGTATCATCAGGGAACACACACTCACAGTTGCCGGGCACGTCTGACGCCTAACATTGCGGGGGAATCGCGTATGGACACTGACTGGAAGAACAAGCTCTACTTCGGCGACAATCGGTGGACCTCGTCTACCTCGACCCGCCCTTCAACTCCAAGGCCACCTACAACGTGCTCTTCAAGGAGCAGGACGGCGAGGATAGCCCGGCCCAGATAACCGCATTCGATGACTTCTGGCACTGGGACAGCGAGGCCGTCCGAACCTACCATGACGTTGTGAGCCATGGACCCCGCAAGGTGGCCGATCTCCTGGGCGCCCTGCATTCGTTTCTGGGCCCCAATGACATGATGGCCTACGTCACGATGATGGCTGCGAGGCTGGTGGAGTTGTACCGGGTCTTGAAGCCCACCGTGAGCATCTATCTGCACTGCGACCCAACGGCGAGCCATTACCTGAAGCTGGTGATGGATGGGGTGTTTGGGCCGAAGCAATTCGTGAATGAGATCATCTGGCAGAGAAGCACCGCGCACAACATGCGCACAAAGGGCTTCGTACGAGTCAACGACGTGATCCTGCTTTGCTCGAAGTCTGAGAGCGCCGTCCTCAACGCGCAGTATACCGATTACGGCCCCGAGCAGATGAAGCGTTACCGGGTCGATGATGAGGGTCGTCTCTATAAGGCGGAGAACCTAACTTTCTCCACCGCAAACCCGAGCCGGCAGTTTGAGTGGCGAGGCAGCAAGCCGTCACCGCACCGCTCTTGGGGGGCCTCACTGGAGCAGTTGGAGGAGTGGTATGCGGAGGGCCGCATTCTGCTGAAGCGAGACGGAACGCCGCGTCTCGACGGTCTGAAGGTGTATCTTGACGAGATGAGAGGAACTCCAGTAACCACCAACTGGACAGATATCCAGCGGATCGGCAACACCTCGGCCGAGCGCCTCGGCTATCCCACCCAGAAGCCGGAAGCGCTTCTCGAGCGGATCATCAACGCGTCCAGCAACGAAGGCGACCTCGTCCTCGATCCCTTCTGTGGGTGTGGGACGACGGTCTCCGTTGCCGAGCGTCTTCACCGCAAGTGGATCGGGATCGACGTGACGCACCTAGCCATCTCTCTGATGAACAACCGCCTGAAGGACACCTTCGGGGCCGACCTGTCTCCCTACGAGATCATCGGCCTGCCCGGGGATCTGGGCGGCGCACGAGCTCTCGCCGAAGAGAACCGCTACCAGTTCGAGTATTGGGCGCTCGGCCTTGTGGACGCGCGGCCCGCGCGAGATCGCAAGAAGGGCGCAGACCAGGGGATCGACGGCGTGATCTCCTTCTTCGACGATGACACTAACAAGCCCAAGCGCGTCATCATCCAGGTGAAGAGCGGGAATGTCGGGGCTAGCGTCGTGCGAGACCTCAAGGGCGTACTGGATCGGGAGAAGGCGCAGATTGGCTGCTTGATCACGCTCAATGAATCGACGAAACCGATGCGCACGGAGGCGGCAGAAGCGGGCATGTACGCCCCGCCGAACCCTCAGGAGCCTGTTCCTCGGTTACAGATTCTCACCATCGAGGAACTGCTGGCAGGCAAGCAGCTAGAATACCCGAGCTACGCTCCGGCGACATTCAAGAGGGCTCCGAGGCAGACCAAGGCAAAGAAAAAGAGCGAATAGGGCGGGCTGTTCGAGTAGGTCCAGACGCGGTTGCTGTCGGGCAGGCACAACACGGGCCGGATACGTCGGGCCAAGGCCCTCGTAATCCGGCCCTTTTTACACGGCTAAAGACAACGGTCGCAGGCTGAAGACCTGCGGCTACAACACCGCACGGCGAAGGGCAACGACGCGGACGCGAACGAGTAGCGCCTCCTGTAGGGCGGGGGTTCATCCCCCGCCTGCCGTCCCTCCCGGCAAACGACCAAACGGCCGGCGCGGTACGAGCCCGCGCCCCACAGACGGCAACGGCAACGACGCGGATGCTGCCGTTAGAAGGGCCACTTCGCCGGCCTGTACTTCATGATCACATCGTTCGTCGTCGGGATGATCCCGTATAGCTCCGGGCGGCGGCGCGAGAAGATCATGTCGCGCCGGCCCGGCTTCTGCTCCGGCATGTCCTCGGTGAAGTAGCTGGGGATGTCCGTCTCGCCGCGCTTCGGTTGGTCGGCCCGCTTGCCCTCGTAGAACACCCGCTTGTCGCTGAAGTCCACGTCGTAGCAGACGATCTCCTCCCGCTGGAATCCCGTCGATGCCATGACCTGCCCGTATGGGTCGATGATCACGCTGCGCAGGCCTGCATCCGAGGAGTTCCAGTGGGAGCAGACGAGCCAGAAGGCGTTGTCGACGGCTCGCGCGCGCAGGAGCGTCTCATTGATGTGCCCGTTGGGACCCCACATCTGGCTTGGGTCCAGCACCAGCTCGACGCCCTTGCAGGCCAGGGCCCGGTCGAAGAAGGGCGCGTACAGATCGCCGCACGTGTGGGTGCTGATACGCGCGAAGTCGGTGTCGTAGTAGCTGACCTCCGGGAATCCCTTGGTCCAGTAGATCGGCTGCTCGAACACCAGGTTTCCCTCGCGGTCCCACAGCCGGGCGATGCTCATGAAGTTCTCGTCGCGCAGGCCGCCGATACAGATGTAGGAGCCCATCTCTCGCGCCTTCTGGGCGACAAGCGCGAAGCCCTGCTGGGTTACGGGATCGTCCTCACTCGCCCCATGCTCGGAGGAGAGGATGATATCGGGCTTGAGCTCCTTCGCCTTCTCGAGCAACTCCAGCAGCTTCGTCGGCAGCGTGCCGTTGCGCCACATGTTCGACGGGTCCAGGGAGATGACCGCGACACGAGCGGTGCGCTGCTTGAACTCCGGCAGTGCCGGTGGGTCCCAGGGCTCAGCGACCGGCCCGGAGGCTTCCCGGTCGGCCAGCACATTCACGTAGAAGACATTCTCATCCTTCGCCCAGCCTTTGTAGGGGTCGACCTTGCGCTTGTCCAGGTCCACGATCGCCGTCGCGATCCCGTCCTCATACCCCGTCTCGGCGATGGGAATGCCGACGCGGTTGATGATCATGCTGCGCCCGAAGGACGCGCCCTGCATCCCGTACGAGTACCGGTTCGTGATGTACGGCCTCGGGTCGGAGTAGTGGGCGGCGATCAGGTGGGCGTGGCTGTCGAGAGCTCGCGCCTGGATCAGCGGCTCCCACGTGGCGTGCTCCCGGAAGCGCTCGGGGGAGTGCTGCCAGAGGAGGATCTCGGCGCCCTTCATCCGCAGGACTTCGTAGATTTCGGGGAAGTAGAAGTCGGTGCCGATGGTCGCGCCGATGACGCCGAAGTCGGCCTCCACGACCTCCAACTCGTCGCCCAGCGTGATGTCATCATCCGGCAGCGCGTGGGTCTTGCGCCACTTGCCGGCGATCTTGCCCTCTCTGTCGAGGAGGACGGAGGTCGCGTAGACGTCCTCGCCGGCGGCCTCGATCATCGCGACGGACAGGTACGTCCCGTACTTCGCGGCCAATGCGGCGAAAGGCCCCAAGTCCGACTGGGCGGCGTCCTGTCGGAAGGTGAAAAACGGCGTGTACGGGAGCACGACCAGGTCACTCCCGGGGCGCCGGCAGGCCTCCTCGGCCATGCCCAGCACGTACTCGTAGGTCCTGTACTCCTCGCCCTCCAGCAGACAGACGGATGACAGCGTGACGACCCGGTGGCCATCGGCGGCAAGCAGCGATGCACTCAACAGTAGCCCTCCTACGATCAGCAGATGTCTCGTCACGAATTCAGCCCTCTCCCAGTCCCTGGTTGTTGATGTAGTCACGCATCTCCGGCGCCCACGGGAACCGTGGCCAGCGCTTGAGAGCTCTGGTGAAGAGCTGCGCGGCTGCGACCGGCTCGCCCAGTTGCGCATGAGCCTTCCCCGCGAAGTAGAGCAGGTCGAGGGACGCCTCGGGATCGGCGATGTCGGCCGACGCATCGACCATCAGCTTCCGGGCCTCCCTCTCGTCGCC
>JALGSS010001041.1 GCA_029821745.1 Candidatus Zipacnadia bacterium | reverse complement strand
GGCACAACCGCTATGCGCCGCAGGTTCGCGATCTTCCGGACCTGCGGCATCTTGTTGGTGAGGTCCTCGCAGCACCCGTAGGAAGCGAGGCCGAATTGCTCGATGATCGGGCGCTGGTAGTCGAGCATGAACTCCTCGTGCATTGCGGGGGAGTGAGTATTCGGCTTGGGGTCCTCCAACTCCCGGGCGTAGGGCATGGACTGGTTCTGGTGGTTGGCCAGGCTCCAGTCATCGGCGGCCTCGGCCTCCGTGTGGGCCTGGAGGACGCCGTTACTCATGAAAGCGAGTAGCTTGTGGAGGAACTCGGGGTTGTCCATCATATCCAGCATGAACGTGTCGATGCCCCGCAGGTAGCCCAGGTCCGTCGACAGGTCTGCGTGCCAGACCGTGTACACCGGTGATCGGTCTACGTTGACCGGCAAGACGTCGCCGACGGCGTCATGCGTCCGCGTCGATGACATGGTGCGGCTCGGCCATCTTGTCCATGTCTTCGGCGGTTTTGATAGGCGGATCGTTCTTCCATGCGCCACCCGGCACATTGGGCGGGATGCGGCCATAGGGCACGCCCCAGACTCCGCCCGGAGGAGTGATGACGGCGGCGCGCTGGGTGATCCACGGCTCGATGATGAAATCGTCCCCGAGGGTATCCTGGAAGATCATTTGACGAAGGAAGGTCTCGTGGCCGCGCCAGAAAGGGTCCTCGCAGGTCGGCGTGGCGTCGGGATGCTCCTGCCAGGCGGCCAGCCAGCGCACGTAGATGAGAGGGCGCGTGCGGATCAGGCTGTTATGATCGCGCCACAGCGCTCGTCGCTCGTCCTGGATGGGTTTCGCGGCGATCTCTGCATACTGCTTGGCCAGATCGCGGATGATGCGAACGTCTTTGGACAGGTCCATACAATGGGCCTCCAATTGCCGTCACGCCGAGGGCACTTCCCGGGCCCAAGGTCCTGCTCGGACGGTATCCTCATTTGCCGGCTTGCCGGAGTCCTGCCGGTTGTCTGCCCTCTGCTCTAAAGCTGCACTTCAGCATACTGCCCCTCGCACGGGTAGCCCGGGCAGTAGAGCACCTTGCCCTCGCGCGTGATGCCGATCATCGAGTACTCCGTGTGGCTCGCGTCAGTGTCCCCGTGGCGGCACACGCTCACGTCGCCATGGTGGCGCAGAAGCTGCTGCATCGAGGCCACGCTGTAATCCGGCAGTTGCGCCGGGGCATGCTCCAGGTAATGGCGTCTGGCGATGGCGTTCAGCTTCCCCATCTCGGGGCGGCGGTCGGCCTCCCACAAGTGCGGGATCTGGTAATAGTTGACGCAGTTCATGAACGGGGCGCCCTTGGGAGCGTGACGAACCTGCATGACAGGACAGGGCGCCTCGATGGAGCACATGGTGCCCTGTGCGTCCACGACGAGGACGCTGTAGCCCTTGCCGCGGGTGGGTAGGCTGCCGAAGTCACGGACGAACTCCCCTGTGGTGCGCGTGTGCATCGTGCACTCGTAGGCCCACAGGCGCACAGGAACATGGTAGTCGCTCTGCTGGAAAGTGCTGCCGACGGATGAGTGCCCCATCGCCAGGCCCTCGGCGTTCATGCCGTCGGTGGTGGCGACCATCCCGCAGAAGGTGAAGATGAGCGTCGGGATGGCGTCGTCGCGGCGGACAAGACGCCCGCAGGCCGGCCGCTGCTTGCCCGGCGGGTAGCCATCATTGTTCTTGCCCCAGAGCGGACCGTCGGGGCCGTCTGCGAAAGCGACATTGGTGCAGCCGTCCCGGACGTCATTGTCATTGGGGTAGAGAGGCACGTTAAGAGCGAGGATGTCGTCGAAGGGCTGATCGGCGCCTTCAGCGGTCCCCTCGAGTTCCTCGAGGACAGCGGGCAGGTAGCGCTCCAAGGTGTCCATGAAGGCGGGCTTGCGCGCGAGAAAGGCCTCTCGGTCTCCGAAGGGAGGGTACATCTCCATATGCAGGGCGATCTCCTCGCGAAGTGCCTCACCCGTCTGGCGACCGACGGTTCGCGCGTCGCCGGAGACCTCGACGATCTTCATGGCACAGTCCTCTCTTCTGTCAGCTATGGCCCGCCAAGCGGTAGCCCGGACGACACAGTTCGCCGCAAGAGGCGCAGACTCCTACCAGCCCCGCGCGGGCCGCGTTGCAGGAACGCCGGGTCATGAGGCCGAACCTACCGGCACGTGACATCCAGGAGGTGTTGTGGGGAACTCCGACTGACAGAAGCTGCAGATTGGGCGGGTGGGTGGCACCGGTACGCCCCGTGCCGGTACATGAGAGGGAAGCTGAATGCCGGTACATGAGAGGGAAGCTGAACACACTGGTCCCACTTCGTGGCGACCAGTGCCACCCGCCCGTGGATGCGGCCAATGACGACTACCGTCTGAAGCCGGAATCTCCGGCGTTCAAGCTTGGCTTCAAGCCGATTCTCGTGGAAAAGATCGGCCCCAGGGATCTTGAGACTCAGTAGCGAGGTGACGGACCTATGAATGGACGATACGACCCGCAGCCACCGATGATCGTGGCGCTCACGGCGGCGTGGATTGCGTATGTGGTGGTGGCGCCAGGCCCCGGGCTTGCGGCGGAGACCGTGCCCGTGCTGAACGCCGGCTTTGAGCAGGCCGACCCGGGGCGCGAGGGAATGCCGCTGGGGTGGGGCACGTACCCCGGCAGTCCCGAG
>JALGSS010001040.1 GCA_029821745.1 Candidatus Zipacnadia bacterium | reverse complement strand
ACGATCCGTTGGGTCATCTCGTCCATCATGCCGCTGTCGATGCTCGGGTACAGCGTGCGGTAGCCATGGTCGGCCAGGTTGCCGATATCCGCCCCGGCCACGTGCTCGGCGGCGCGTGTTCCGAATGCGCCTCGCTTGCATCCCGTGAGCCTCCAGGGCTCCCGGTCGGACACGGACGCGTACTGGATGATTTCCTCGCCGATGATCGCCGCCGAGAGCGTCCCCCGGCGGCCGAAAGGCTGCGGGTCGGCGACCGGGATAGTCGGGGCGGATGCGCTAATGGCTTCGGACAGCGTGCTCGAACCCCAGCGGGCGAGCCGCGAGTCCGGAACCGGCGTCACGTACGGGTCATTCGTGGTGATGAAGCCAGTGAGGGTGTGCAGCCCCAGGCGGATGCCCCGCTCGGCTGCTTTCTCGGCGCAGCGGGCCAAGCTCTCATCGCCGTCGGGGAATGACCCTGGGTTCAACTCGAAATGGCCCCAGGTGCGAAATGGACCGGGATGGTAGACGTACTTGAACCCGCCCCTGACCGCGAGGTCAAGCACCGCATCGATGTTGCCCTCTCCGAAGGGGACGATGAGGTAAGACAGGCGCGCGGTGGGGGAGATCTTGCCCCAGACGCCGTCCAGCATCGGGTGCGGGAGACCCTCCGCGAGCTCGATGGCCCCGATGGTTTCCAGCGCCTTCTCCGCGGGGCATCCGAACAGGGCGATCTTCGAGCCCAACACGCCGCCGTCATGCTCACTGGCGTACGCGTGGAGCACGCTGCCGTCGGCTCGGCGCCCGGCTTGCCCGATGGTCTGGATGTTGAGGGACTGGATGCCGATGGCGACGGCGTCATCGCGCACCACGCCGACCACAGTTCCGACGGTCTCGCCGATGGTCGTGACGAATGGGCCCCAGTCGATGCCCGAGGGCTCGGCGCCAGCGATTAACGCCAGCTCGAAGGTCACGTGCGTGGCCTTCACAACCACGTTGACGACTGCCTTGATGGTCCCGTCGCCATAACCAAGCTCGACGCGCCTTTGCTCCATGTCCGCGCGCAGGCTGACGGGGCGCAGACTCTCATCTCCCACCTTCAAGGTAAGCAGGGGGCAGGACGCACCCTCCGGCAAGCACTCCCTGCCGGTCGCTGAGTCTCGAAGGGAGACCAGTTCAGCCTTTGGGCCGAAGGTCATCTCCAGGCTGCCCGCGTCCAGAGAAAGCTCTCCGGCGTCAGGGGCGCACATCGCGACGGTAACCGCGACGAGGATAAGACTGGTGGTGAGCCACAGCATTTCGGTGCCTCCGCTTGGGGACATAGGGTGCATTTGCGGGTCGCTGTGGGCTGCCCGGTGCATGAAATCGGGGCGCCCTGATGCGCAGTTGTGAGTGAGTTCGTCCGACCGCCGATGCGCTCCTTCCCCGCACGGGGCTGGAAGTGTCGGCGCGCCCTCACCGGGCACAGGGATTAGCCACGGTGGCCGCTGAGATTGGGGAGGATGGCCTGGTCAGAAGGCGAACTGAAGCATGTCGGCGGCAACCACTCCACGGCAGCGCTTCGGCCTCGCGCCTCCGCTCTCAGGGGCAGAACATGCGTCTGCGGGTCGCGATGAAGGACGCCGACCTGTTCTCGTTGCAGTTTCGATAGGTTGGAGGCCTAAGTATGCTGAGAGCCGTGCTCGTACAATGGATGCTGACAACGGCAGTTGCGCTGGGCATTACGGCTACGGCCGCGACGCTTGAGCCGGTGGACTGGGACTTCAGCGAGGGACACGCCAGGATGTGTGCTGATTGAGACGGCGGAAGCACGATCGGTGGTCTACCGGGCCGTTCCCGCCGATCTCCTTGCCCCCGACCCGACGGAGCAGTCTGCTGCCGGTGATGTGACTGCGAGGCTGAAGGTCCGCGTGTGGCTGAAGGCTGAGAAGACGGCCGGCGACAGCTATGTGGCGCTTGAATGGGTGCCGGATGGGGGAGACGTGCAGGTTCTCGGCAGGACGCGCAAGATCGGTGGCCCGACCCCGGGATGGGTGCCCCTGTCCTTTGTGGCAAGCGTTCCTGCTGACGCCTCCGCAGAGAACATCAGGCTCGCGCTGTGCAGTGAGGCCAAGTCGGGGAACGTGTGGATCGACGACATCCGCCTGACGCGCCTGAGCCCCAACGTTCCCGAGAGAATCGGCCCTGACCCGGAGGTGGTGCGCTGGAGCCCCGCGCCGATACGCGGGCAGGTGACCGTCAAAGACGCCCACTTCGCGGACGCGGATGGCAAGCGCATTCGTCTCTGGGGCGTCAACTGCGTGGATGAGATGGGGCTTGACTACGCCGAGACGCGCCAGATCATCCGGCGCATCAAGCGGATGGGTTTCAATGCCCTTCGCCTGCACCTGTATGATGTGCGCCTGATCGACTCGGAGGCCACTAACGCCCAGGGGGAGCCGACCTCCCGCGTATTCCGCAAGCGCGAGTTCGTGGGCGATGGCTCACGTATTGACCTGTTCGACCACTTCATCTACTGGGCCGAAGCCAACGGCCTGTATGTGTACCTGACCTTCGACCGC
>JALGSS010000102.1 GCA_029821745.1 Candidatus Zipacnadia bacterium | reverse complement strand
TCGCTACTACAACCACCAACGCGCCCACGGCACTCTGAAATGGAGGTCGCCGGTACAACATCTACAAGCATGGCAGCACGACCAATGTGTTACCTATGATTGACGACGGTACAACGAACGTGAAAGGGCGAAGTCGGCCCATCTACACACCAACGAAGAAGACGGGGCGCTTGCTTCGCGCCCCGTCTCATGTGCATCAACAACGGGCCGGTTCCGGCCTTGCCGGAGGCCTCTCAGCCGACTTACCTGACTACACGGGTTCGCCGGTGTCTGTAGGCGGCGCCTGCGGTTCGTCCGTCTCGGCCTCTTCCGGCTCTGCATCCTTGGCCGATGTCACGACGTCCATGGCCTGCTTCAACTGCGGGAACATCGCCTGAAGCGCGGCCGCGCCCGTCTCGATGGCGCCTGTGGGCATCGTCTCCTTCATCCCGTCCATGAACGCGCCGATACCGGCCGCCTTCGTGAAGGAGCTCATGGCCGTGCCGAGCATGTTGGCGTCGCCGTACAGGTTCAGGTCGGCCTGACTGAAGGCCTCGCCGAAGCTGGCGGCGAAGGCGACCCCGACCTCCTTGTTGGCGTTGATCTGCGCCAGCGCCTTCTCGAGCTCGACCGAAATCTGGTCGTACTCGGCCTTGGCGCTCAGCTCATTGCGCAGAACCTCGACCTTGGCGGCGTCGACGTCCTGGACGCGGGTGGCGTCAACAGCGACTTGCTCGCGGAGAACGTTGACGGGCACCATCTGCTTGGCCTGTTCGCCGTCGGCGGTGAGAGATGCGGCGTCCCGCTCGGCTTCGGCCTTGGTCCGGATGGCGTCCGCAAGGCTCCGGGTCGCGAGCTGCTCGCCTTCGGCCACCTTAGCGTTCTTGTACGCGTCGATATCGGCTTCCATCTGCTGCTTGATCTTTTCCTGCTCCGCCTGCTGCTGAGCAAGGATGACCTGGACCCGCTTGTCACGGTCGGCCTTGGCAACTTCCTCAACCGTGACGACTTCCTGCGCTGCCTGCTCCCGCTGGGCTTCGGCGTCGAGCTGGGCCTGTTCAGCGAACGCGCGGCGCTGCTCCGCCTCAGCCACGGCGATCTGCTGTTCGCGGGTCGCGACTTCCACAGCCCGCTCGCGCTCGACGTCGGCGGTCTGGATCGCCTCGTTGCGCAGGATGTCCGCAGTCTGCTGTTCCTGCTCCTTCGCGATCAGCTCCTTCTCGGCCTCGACCTTCCGGATATTGACCTGCAAGTCACGCTCGACGCCCGCTTCCTGAACCTGCCGGTCCTTGGAGATATCCTTCGTCTCGACGAGCAGGCGCTGCTCTATCTCGTACGTCTCCGCTTGCCGTGCTCTCTCGGCCTGGATGATGGCGACCTCGGACTGCTGGGTCGCCACAGCCTGCGCCTGGTCCTTCTCGAAGTCGAGCACCTGCTTGCGAGTGTCGACGTCCTTGTTCGAGATTTCGCGCTCCGCATCTCGCTCATACATGTTGCGCTCGACGCGGGCCTGCTGCGTGATCTCTGCGATCTTCCGCAGGCCCTGGGCATCGAACACGTTGTCGGCGTTGAGGCGGTCCGTGTCCGTTTGGTCGAGTCGGGAGATCGTGACGGACTCAAGCGTCAGACCGTTGGACTTCAGGTCCTCGCGGACGAGGGCCGACACGGCGCCGGCGAAGTCGTCGCGCTCGGTGTGCAACTGCGACAGTTCGCGCGTCGCGGCCACGGAACGCAGCGCCGATACGAGCTTTTCGAAGATCAGGTCGCGCACGGCCGCCGCGTTGATGGACCGGTCACCCAGGGACCGTGACGCGTTGAGAATGTCGTCTTCCTGCGCCTGCACCTTGATGTAGAACTCTCCCCGGATGTCGCAGCGCAGGTTGTCCTGCGTGATGAGCGCATCCTCGGCGACACGCTCGACCTCCAGTTTCATCGTCTCAAGGGAGACCGGCACGACCCTGTGGACGACCGGTATCACGATGCAGCCACCGTCGAGCACTACCCTCCGGCCACCTACACCCGTCCGCACGAACGCCTCGTTCGCGCTGGTTCGCTGGTACAGCTTCGCCACGATGATGACGATCGCCGCGGCTACCAGTACTAGCGCCCCAAGGACGATGAAGATCAACCCACTTATCCGGTCGGTCACGGCGTACTGCGCCCCGCCGATGATCATCCCAAGACCTAACAGCACCATCCCAATTGCCATTGCCACGGAAGTTCCCTCCTGATGACGCCACCGTCTGACGGCGGCGGGTTTAGACGACTGCAGCTACCGGCGCGCAAAGGCTAGTTCTGGGTGGGCGGCGGCAAGTTGGCCGAGCCCAGGTAGGCGGCCATCCCTGCGGCCACGTCCAGGACCAGATGCGCCTCGCGGACTCTCTTCGCTCCGCGCCACTGAGGCCGCAGCAGGCGATGGAGAGCTCGCGTCTGCCAGGCCCGTACCGCAGGCTTGAACCTGCCGACATGGGGCGGAAGCGGCGCCCGGCCCATCCTCAGCTCACAGAGGCGAGCGGCTGACATCGTAGTAGTCGCCCTCCCTGTGGTATCGCACTATGATGACGTCTTCGCCCTTCCCGATCTGCTCTTCGGTGGACTCCGCGGCGATCCGCTGCCACGTTCCACCTTCATCCTTCACGTCGACGACGCCCTTCTCGCCTTCTCTGAGCTCGTAGACTGCCGCCCCGATCCGGCCGACGAGTTCGACAGGCTTGACCGCATAGGTCTCACTGGTGGGCATGACCCGGTACATCAGCCGGGCGAACTTGCTGGTCAGCACGAGCGACACGACACATGCGACACCCATGGAGGGCCACACGTAGATGTTGGGGGCCCATTCCCAGGGCAGCACGAGTTCAAACAGGCCGTTGCAGACCAGGCCAATCGCTCCGAAGAGCACCATGAGGGTGGTCAGTAGGATCGACACCGGCACCCGCCCGACCCCGAGCACCGACAGCGCCCGGATGAACAGCGAGTGCTCACTGTGCGCGCTCACGTGGCTGGCGTAGGCCTCGTGCTCGATGCCTTCCGGCGCCACGTGATGCTCGGCGTCGACATCGTGGTCAACATCCACGTCGTGATCCACGTCGACGTCATGGTCCAGGTCCACGTCGACATCATGGTCCAGGTCCACGTCGACATCATGGTCCAGGTCGACGTCGACGTCATGGTCCAGGTCCAGATCGACATCGTGATCCAAGTCCACGTCCACGTCGTGGTCGAGATCCAGATCCACATCCACGTCGTGATCGAGGTCCAGATCGGCATCGGCGTCGGCATCAACGTCGTGGCCACCCAGTCCCGTGGCGCTGAGAATGAGATAAACACCCGCCAGCCCGATCGGCGCGAGGAAAACCAGATTGTACCAGGCCAGCAATTCCATCGTGCACGCTCCCTTCGGTTCTCGGCCTTGCCGACAGCCGACAGTCTATTGCCGCGGCCAGAGATCATCCAATGAGCTGTCCGCCAGCAGTTCACGGGCGCGAACGGCCGGGTTATCCGCCTGGCGACCGTCGCCCGCGTGGCTGCCCGTGTACAGGTCAGTGGCGCCGCTGTCAAGAGCGTCAAGTACGTCGAGCTTCGCCGCTTCGGCCTTCGCCTCGGCCTCCAGCGCATTCAGGGCCTCGGAGTCGACGCCCGGCTGAGTGAGTGCCGCAAGACGTCGGAGCCGCTCGCGCTCCTCGTTGATTTCGGCAAGTCGCTGCGCCTCATTGAGCCGCTCCAAGTCGTTCGCCACACGTTGCTGCAGCTCGCGGTAGATGGCGACCTGGCTGCGCGCGCGCTCCCGTGCGTCCTCGAGCTGCGCAGTCAGGATCCCCAGCCGCTCGGGGTCTCCCTCACCGCTGTCGAGAGCTTCCTGCAAGGCCAGTGCGGCGCGCCCGGCGTGAGCGACGGCGAGGGCTGCCACGGTCTTCTCCGTCGCCAGTTCTTCCTCAGCGACTTGGGTGGTCCGCCGGGCGGCATCCGGGTCGGCACTAAAAAAGTCAGCCACAACTTGTCGCAGCCAACTCAGTATGCTCTTCATATTCCTGCTCTCTAATTCATCCCTCTTGACTCAAATATACCCGCCCCACCACCCGGCAAACGGAAATCGGCACCGCCCGGTGACGGATGCTTCACAACGCGTGTACTGCCTATTTCGGGGCGTTGCGGTGGATTCCTGCAATGCCGACCAGGCACGCAAAGATTGCCTGCGGAGGTGTCGATCGGTATAATCAGTATCCGGGCTCCCGCGCCGGCGTCGGACCGCGGGTCCTGCCGGTCCACCGGCCCCTTGAGCCGCATCATCACACGCACTCCATCGGGTATCTCAGAGCATGCTTCGGAAGAACCAACCCGATCCCCAGTTGACCGCCCTCCTGACAGTGGGGACGGTATGCAGCGCGATCGCTGTCGGCGTGGGCGTCATGATGACCCAGAACAACGCCTTGCTGGCGTTGGTCGCGGCCATTGCCACGCTGGGAACAGTGGCCGCGATCGCCTCCACCGAGGCTGCCATATACGCCGTCATAGCCGTCGCCTGTTTCGACGGGATCATCAAGGGCTTCCACCCGAGCATGTTCAGTATGCTCCTGAAGGACATCTTCCTCGCCATCGCCCTGGCGCACTGGATCTGGGACGGCATGAACGGTAGCCCGCGCATTTCGCTGTCCCATCGCGTGGCCGCGCCGGCAGTCATGTTCATTCTGTACTGCACCGCCCAGATGTTCAACTCCGAGAACGTTAGCTGGGCCTTGGCTCTCGCGGGCCTCCGCTCGTGGTGCGTCTGGATTCCCGTCTTCTTCATCACCTACGACACGATCCGGACGCGCAAGCAGTTCGAGCGCTTGATCTTGTTCATCGCGGTGATCAGCGCTGTCACAGGCGTCTACGGGATCGTCCAGCACCGGATTGGGTTCCAGCACCTATACAAGATCTCGTCAAGCTTCGCCTTCTACACGGCCTTCGCTCACGGCGCCAATGTCCGGGCACCCGGCACGTATGTCCATCCCGGCACTGCCGGGTCGGCGATGAGCTTCGCCGCCACGGTCTGCATCGGCGTCGCTCTGGCGGCGCGCGCTTTCTCGCTACGCCAGGTTCTATTGCTCTTGGCGGCACCGATCTGCCTCGCGGCCATGGCAGCCACCGGCAGTCGAGCGCCGCTGGTTGGTGCGGCGATCGGGTTGATGGCCTTCATCCTGATGACGCGCCGCGCCCACCTTGTCGTCGGCCTCATCATCCTGCTGTTGATAGGTGGGTGGCAAGCCGAGAAATACGTTGGCCGCATGATGTCGGCCCGTTACTCTCAGAGCCGTCTCAACATGACAGTCATCTGGCAGAGAGCCATCGGTCCCTTCACGCGGGGCTTCGAGATGCTCTCGCTGTATCCGCTTGGCACCGGTGTTGCCAGCGGCACGGGGGCAGGACGGGCCGTCTTCCTGATGGACGAGCCGATGCACGTGAAGAGCGAGACGGCGGTTCTCATCGAGAATGAGGTCGGCCGCGCGATGAAGGAACTGGGGCTTCCCGGGACGGCGCTGTTCCTTTGGCTGCTGTGGCGGGTATTCACCTCCGCATTTGCGGGATGGGCGCACAGCACCGGGCGCGACGCTTGGCTGGCCAGCGGCCTCGTGGCTTCGGCGCTGAATCTCGCCCTGCAGCTCATGGTAGGGTCATCGCTGTACCTTGCACCGGGGGGAATCTATTTCTGGATGGCTTGTGCTCTAGCTTCGCGCATACCTGACTATGCGGCCCAGGACGCAATGGCCCTCGCCAAGCGCGAGCCCGAGCAAGTCCAAGAGTGGGAGCGTCTGACGGGAGCCCAGGCCACTCAGGCCCCCTAGTTGATAGCCCACACCAGGGGCTCGCCAAGGTGCCGTGCGAGTACAGAGCCCTGCACAACTTCGATGGAGGTCTGTTGACGGATGCAATTCCAACTCCCCACCATTCATGTTGAAGCACAGACGCTGGCAGAGGGCTGGGAGAAGGCTGTCCTGGCTGCCTGGGAGCGTGGCGCCCGCATCGCCACCCAGTATGACCGCCCGGAAGATCCCCCAAGCCGCGACGCATCGGTGATGATCGCCGTCGCCGATCCCTTCGCCGAGCCCCGCATTCACCGTGCCATGCCCGGCGGCCTGTACGACCTGGAGATCTACCGCCAGGAGGTCCTCGACGGGATTCACGACCACTGGGTCGCCCCTGAAGAAGGCAAGTGGCAGTACACCTACCACCAGCGCTTCGCCGGGTACACGGTTCCCGGCCTGCCTGAGCCCGTCGATCAGATCCAGTACGTGGTCGACACCCTCAGCGAAGTGCCCCATTCGCGCCGCGCCCAGGCCGTCATCTGGAAGCCGTGGGAGGACGCGGGGATCGACGACCCCGCGTGCCTGCAGCGCCTCTGGTTCCGCATCTTCGACGATCATCTCGTGCTCGCCGCCCACATGCGCAGCAACGACGCCTTCAAGGCCGCGTACATGAATATGTATGCCTTCACCGACCTGCAGCGAGCGGTCGCGGAGCGCATCAGCGAGCGGATCGGCCGCGAGATCAAAGTCGGCCAGTACAACCATGTCGTCGATTCATTCCACATCTACGGCTCGTACTTCGAGGATTTCGAAGGCTTCCTGAAGAGCGTGGAGGCGCGGACGTGGGAACAGCGCACGTACCGCACCGAGGACGTGCAGATCCTCATTGACGAAGCGCGCGAGAAGATTCGCAAGGGGATCGAGAAGGAAGCCGCAGAGCGAGGCGAGTCACCCGAGCGCCTCCAGGAGGAGTAGGCATGCGAGCGGTGATCCTGGCAGCGGGACAAGGCGAGAGGAACTTCCCGTACGATATCACCCGGCAGAAAGCCGCCCTGCCTGTCGGTGACACATACCTGATCCGCTGGACGGTCGAATGCCTGCAGCGGGCCGGCGTGTCCGATATCACGGTGGTGGTGGGCCATCTCCAGCAGCGTGTGCGCCACGCCTTACTGGGCGTGGAGGTCCGGTTCGTGACCCAGGGATCGACGGCAGGCACCGCGCCTGCCGTCCTCGACGCCCTTGCCGACCAGCCCGCCGATCGCCCGTTCCTCGTCCTGTACGGGGATTGTCTGATCGACGAGGAGGGCCTCCGGGCCTTTATCCAGACCTGCCGGGAGGAGGAGCCCTTCGCAGCAGCGATGCTCTCTCCGCTTGGCGAGAGGAACTCGCTCGACTGGCTCTGCGGCTCAATGGATGAGCAGGGCCGCCTGACAGGGACCTCGGGCCACCCGCGGAGCGCCGAGCATCGGATCGCAGGCATCTACTGCTTCACGCCCGGGGCCGTCCCCTACATCCTTGCCAACCCGGGCGTCGCGGACAAGGTCAACGTCGGCGGCATGCCCAAGATGGAGGCCGAGTTGTCGCAATCGGTGCAGTTGATGCTCGACGACGGCCACGAAGTGCTCGCCGCCGAGCACAATGGGCTGTTTGTCGACATTGACAAGCCCTGGCAACTGCTGGAAGCCAATGCGTTGCTCGCCACGTATCTATGCGACCGGCTGGAAGAGAGCGAGATCGCCGACGGCGCGACCATCAGTGATGGCGCGGAGATCCACGGCAAGGTCAAGTTGGGACCCGGCGCGGTCATCGGCAGCCGCGTGGTCATCAACGGCAATCTCATCGCCGGACCGGGCACGGAGATCACCAACGGCGCCATCATCGGTGGCGACTGCATTCTGGGCAGAAGCGTGCGGTGTCGCGACTACTGCGCAGTGGGTGGCTCCACGGTCATCGGCGACGAGTGCCTCGTCGCGCATGGGGCCGAGTTGTGGGGCGTGCTATTCGAGGGGGCCGTGCTGTACCACTATTGCGAGATATCCGGCATCCTCGGCGCGCGGCATGACGTCGGCGCGGCGACCGTTTTCGGGACCCTCCGTTTCGACGACGGCAAGGCCCCCCACACCGTGGCCGGACGCAGAGAGTATCCGGAATCCGGCGCGAACGATTCTTACTTTGGCGATTACACGCGCACCGGAGTCAACGCCATCATCATGCCCGGCGTCAAGGTCGGGGCGTACTCGTGCGTTGGCCCCGGTGTCGTGCAGTATGAGGATGTCCCGCACAACACTCTGGTTCTTGTGAAGCAGGAGACCGTCCAGAAGCCTTGGGGACCCAAAAGGTACGGTTGGTAGGGATGCGCGTGTCCAGCCTGTCGTCACTATTGCTGGCGGCGCTCAGCCAGGCTTTGTGTACTGGGGCCCCCACGGAGGCCTATATTGCCGACGCCATATCAGACACGATCTTTCCGGTGATCGGCACGAGCGTCGGGGCCCTGTGGCTCGGGGGCGGCGAAGGTGAGGTCGAAAGCGCGCGACGCGCGGTGGACGGTATGTTGGCGACGGGGGCACTCACCTGCGGGCTCAAATCGGTGATCGACGATGACCGCCCCAAGGAACACCACGCGACGACCGGCTTCCCGAGTGGCCACACATCCACGGCGTTCTGCGTCGCAACAGTGCTCTCGCGCCGCGAGCCGGGCGCTCGTCCCTGGGCGTACCTGTGGGCTGCCTCCGTCGGCTGGTCACGCATCGAGCTCAGGCAGCACAAGTGGTACCAGGTACTGGCCGGCGCGGCCCTGGGCTACTTCGTCGGTCGCGAGGCATCCGAGGGCGGCGGCATGTTCGGACACGCGATTGTGCCTGATGATTCGCCTGCGTCCTTCCTGCCGTCCGGCCCGCTCGCCGAGTCAACGATGCCGGGCCTTACCCTGATCCGGGTCACCTGGTAGCCTGGTGCGGGCGCGCCTGGGGCCGAACTGCGGTGCATTACCTGTTGACAAAGCCTCAGACGCGTTGCTATACTCGCTTCAAGTGCAAGTGGGTCCCCTGATGTTCCATAATGATTCCCAAGCTTTGTTCCTTGATCTTCCTTGCCAAACCGTCACGGTGCAGTGGATTGTGCGAGTGGTAGTGCCCTACAGCATGAGCTGTCAATCCCCCGTCCCTTACCCACGTGGGTAAGTGTCCGTGAGCGGCCAACACAACAGCCGGGCAGTCCTGACGCCGCAGGCGAATGGCTGTAAACGAGTGCTGATGGGATCGAACCCGCGGCGTCCCTCGGTTGTTCGCATCCGCAAGCTATGAACTCCACCCAATACAGGTAAAGACCAGTGACTACACGCCAAGGCTTTGGTGGCGAGCGTGTCGTGGTGCTGGATTTCGGCGCCCAATATGTTCAATTGATCGTGCGCAAGGTTCGCGCGTTGAACGTCTATGCTGAGATTCGCCACCACGATACCCCAATCGAGGAACTGCTGGCAGATAGCCCGAAAGCCATCATCCTGTCCGGCGGCCCCTCCAGCGTCTACGAGGAGGGCGCGCCGAGCGTCGATGAGCGCGTCTTCACGGCCGGCGTCCCGGTTCTCGGCATCTGTTACGGGCAACAACTGATGGCCCAATCGCTCGGCGGCGTGGTCTCCCCGGGAGGAAGCCGGCGCGAGTACGGGCGCCAGATGGCTCAGGTCGACGCGTCATCTCCTCTGTTCGAAGGCTGCGGCGACGAGATCCAGGTCTGGATGAGCCACGGAGACAAGGTCACCGGCCTCCCGGAGAGGTTCAGCGCTCTCGCCCACACCGAGCACTCGCCCGTCGCGGCCATGGGCGATTCCGATCGCAAGCTGTACGGGGTCCAATTCCACCCTGAGGTCCAGCACACGCCCCTCGGGCAGACGGTGCTGGGGAACTTCCTGCACAAGATATGCGGCTGCAGCGGCGATTGGCATTCCTCGTCCTTCATCGAGGAGGCTGTCGAGCAGCTTCGCGAGCGCGTCGGCGATGCCCGAGTTCTCTGCGCGCTGTCGGGCGGAGTGGATTCGTCAGTCTGCGCAGCGCTGCTGGACCGCGCGATCGGCGACCAGCTCTTGTGCATGTTCATTGACCACGGCCTGATGCGCAAGAATGAGCCGCAGCAGGTGCAAGAATTCTTCGGCAGTCTTCTCGGCGACCGCTTTGTCGCAATTGACGCCAGGGAGCGCTTCATCTCACGTCTCGAAGGCGTCGAAGACCCTGAGACGAAGCGCAACATCATCGGGGAGACATTCATTCGCACTTTCGAAGAGGAGAGCGCCAAGCTCGCCGAGTTCGAGTTCATCGTCCACGGGACGCTATACCCGGACGTGATCGAGAGCGGCGGAGCGGGCGGCGC
>JALGSS010001039.1 GCA_029821745.1 Candidatus Zipacnadia bacterium | reverse complement strand
CGCCGCCTGGAGCGCTGCATCGAGGGCATCGACGAGGAGGAGGACAAGACGACCATGGTCGCCGATGTCCTCACAGACCCGAACACGAGCCAGTGTCTCGAAGAGGGTGTGGGGTACGTGAAGGTCATGATGGCCGCGTACAAGCTCCCGGACGGCCGCGTGGCCGTGGGCTTCGGCCCCGTACTCTCACACTACGAGTTCAAGCATCCGATGAACGACCGCTTGACCGACGAGAAGTGGCGGACGATCCTCCCGAGCAAGCCGCCCGCCGAGGCCGAGTGGACGGGGAGCTTCTACACATCGGCCGAGTGAGTGACGGGCCTGTCCGGCCCGCGTTTGCCTTCCATCCGCGAATCACTCACTTTGCGGGTGCCCAACAGCATTGGCTGGACCGTGGGAGCGCACTTGCCCGCGACGCCGCCTTTGCCGTCGTAGCCGCAGGTCTTCAGCCTGCGGGGTGTTGCTGTTCGTCGTGTGGAGTGCCCGTATTGATACGCACTGGGAGTGCCAGTGGCACCCGGTCATGTGAGCTCGCGAACCACACGCGCTACGGGTGGCGAACAGCATCCTCCGAACCCGTGGGAACGGGCTTGCTCGCGCCGCCGCCGCTGCCTTTGCCGTCGTAGCCGCAGGTCTTCAGCCTGCGGGGTGTTGCTGTTTGTCGTGTGGAGTGCCCGTATTGATACGCACTGGCACTGGGAGTGCCGGTGGCACCCGGTCATGTGAGCTCGCCGTGTGGAGCGGCCGGATTACGGGATGCAGCCGCATCGCGTCGGAGTATCCGGCCGTTTGCCGTTCTCCCCTTCCTGGTAGGAAGGGGCCGGGGGTAGGTGGACCGTCCGCGCGACGGCGGAACGGCTGACGCTTGCCTCTCACGCACTGGCGGGTGGCGTATCAATGCCATTGCTCCGAGGTCGCCTTGCGGAATGCTGCGTACAGATTCAGCACCCCCGAGGTGTCGAGCTTGCGCTGCTTGCCCTCCGCCGGGTGAAGAAGCGCATCGACACACCCTTGCAGACGGTCCACAGCGTCCCCGTCGAATTCCTCGACGCCCGTCAGCACTGTGCGGTCAATGGCCGATGTCTCACGCAGCAGGTCAACCACCTGGATCGGGCTTGGTTTCTCGGGCATGACTGCGTACAGATACACCGCGCACGTTGTGCCGACTTCGCAGCCGGGGCATGTGCCGCCGGGGCCACTTGCATGGTACGACGGCGCGATGAAGTTGATGGCCTCGGAGTCCGACGCGTCCCGGTCGGATGGAGTCAGTATCCGTCCCTTCGACTGCTTCCGGGCAAGGGGCACGACGGTGACGAAGTGCCCGATGGTGGCCGGCTCCCAGGGCCTGCACGCCTGTCCCTGGGGGGTCTTGTTCGTCCGGAAGCCTTTGTATTCCACATAGGGTGACAGGAATAGCGTGCCCGGCGACTCGCGAATGGCGTCGGTGATGACCCCGTAGTTCGGCCCCCAGAAGGACTGGTAGAGGCAGACGACATCACACTGCTGCCCGGCCTCGCGGAAGTCCGCGGCGAGCTCCGCGGGCGGCTCCCCTGGATGCCACAGGTGCAGGTCCGCCTGCACGCCCAGGGGCGTGAGCTTGTCGAGGATGCAGCGGACCATGGCGGTGTCATGGGTCGAGCGCCCCGGGTCTTTGGAGTCGTGGTACGTGAAGGTGTGTCCGTACGGCTCGAAGCTCGCGAGTTGCTGTCGCGAAACGCCTCCCTGTCCGACCACGCCCAGCTTCACGCGCCGGCGTTTGGGGCAGTCGCGCAGTTCAACGAGCTTCGCCTCGGTGTCCAGGCCGAGGAGCTTGAGCTCCCACGCCGATCTCAGGCACGTAAGTCTGGCGGACATCCTCAAGGGTCAATGCTGCCGCGTTCCCCGTGACGGTCAGGATCGCCACAACCGCGAGCAGTCCTCGCACCCGATCCACCTTCATCCTCAGTCGCCTCCGTTTGCACGTCTGCGATACGGATCTCTGTTGCGGCGCGCGGCAGTCGTCTGACGGGTCACGTGTTCGACTACTCGCCGAAGCGCTCCCGAACGTTGGCGCGGAACCGGACGATGGCGTCGTCGAGGTCCGCCAGCACCTGGTCCATGCTCTTGCCCGCTGCGGCCCGGGCGGCGGGAATGATGGTCTTGCACTCGTTGCTGTCCATGAAC
>JALGSS010000101.1 GCA_029821745.1 Candidatus Zipacnadia bacterium | reverse complement strand
ATGGCCGCGGGAGACACGGGCCGGTCTCGCCCAAGTTGGCTGATGTCGTAGTTCTGGCAGAAGACGCAGCCAAGATTGCAGTTGGCGAGAAAGATCGTGCCCGATCCGCCTGATCCGACGAGCGGCGCTTCCTCGCCGAAGTGGGAAGCGTGGCCGGCCACGATGGCCTCGGCGCCGGACCTGCAGTACCCCGTCCGACCCGCTGTGCGGTCAACGCCGCACTCTCGGGGACACAGCCTGCACGGGGCCATGAGGCCCCGCAAGGCCTCCACGCGGGTCGCGAACTCGCCGCTCTCAACCAGCTTGAGGTACGAGGGTCTCATGATTGTGTGATATCGAGTGCCGACAAGGCCTCCTGCACGTCATCCATGACGGGATACGCCGTGACATCGAACCGCAGGGGCGTCACTGAGATCACCCCGGAGTGGACGGCGCGGATATCGGTTCCCTGGCCGCTGTCGGTCTCCTGCGCAGTGCCCCCGAACCAGTAGTACGGACGTCCTCTCGGGTCTTCACGCTTCTCACGCTTCTCGACGAAATTCTCGTAGGATCTTCGTCCAAGCCGGGTCACCTGTACTCCCGCGATCTCGTCCGGGGGCAGGTTCGGCACATTGACATTGATGAGCGTGTCCGGCGGCAAGGTCATCTCAAGGTAGGTGGGCGCGAACTCAGCGACAAAGCGCGCCGCGGCCCGGTAATCGCAGTCTTGGTAGGCGGTCACGGAGACCGCAATGCTCCGCAGCCCATGAAGCGCTGCTTCCATCGCCGCCGCCACAGTGCCGGAGTAGAAGACCTCCTCGCCCAGATTCGCGCCGGCGTTGATTCCGGAGACTACGAGATCCGGAGGCGGCGCCTCCTGCAGGTTCGCCAACACCACGCAGTCCGCGGGGGTGCCGCTCACCGTATGGGCGCTGACGGGCAGCCCGTTCAGAGCGGCTTCCCGGATGCGCAGAGGCTTGTGCAGGGTGATGGCGTGGCCGCTGCAGCTCTGTTCGCGCTCCGGCGCGTAGATGACCACGTCGCCGACTGACTGCAACTCCTCGGCCAGGGCGCGAAGCCCGGGGGACGCGATCCCGTCGTCGTTGGTTAGCAGTATACGCATGGTCAGTCGAAGGTCACCACTTCCAGGCGGATTACGTCTGGGTGCCGCACGATGGCTTCTCTTACGTCCTCGGCGAGGGGCTGGTCAATGCAGGCGATCAGCATCCCCGTCCCGTCGATCTCCTCGCGCCCGACCTGAATGGTGCTGATGCCCACGCCGTTGTCGCCCAGTATCGCGCCGATGGCGGCAATAAAACCGGGCACGCGGGGGCTGCGCTTCCAGATCACGATGACGCGTCCCTCAGGCACGAGGTCAACGCTGAACCCGTCGACGCGCAATATGCGGGGCAGCGACCCCTCGATGGCCGCCCCGGCGAGGCGGCAGGTGGCGCCGCCGAACTGCACCGTGGCCTCAAGGTGTCGCGAATACCCCGGGTCCTCCACGGCGATGGAGTGCGAGATCTTGATCCCGCGCTCCCGAGCGACGAGTGGCGCGTTGATTTCGTTGACCGTCTGATCCGTGCGGCTGGACAGGATGCCGGCGATGATCTTGCTTGTAAGCAATGGCAAGCCGCCTGCCGGGGCCGATGCCGAGGCCATAAGAGACACTTCCGACGGCACCCGGGAGACCAGCACATTGGCCAAGCGGGCGAGCTTCTCGGCGACGCTCAGGTAGGGGTTGAGTTCGGACATCAGCTCGGGTGCCAGGGCGGGCACGTTCACGGGTGAGCTTGGAGGGCGCCCCGCAAGCACGTCCAGAATCTGTTGGGCGGCGTCGATCACCACGGTCTCCTGGGCTTCGCTGGTTGAGGCCCCCAGATGAGGCGTCGCGATCACCCGCGGATGCTCGACGAGTTCGCGGTTCACTGTCGGCTCTCCCACGAACACATCCAGCGCCGCTCCGGCGACCTCGTCGCTGTTCAGCGCTCGCAGCAGCGCTGCCTCGTCGATGATGCCGCCTCGTGCGCAGTTGACAACCACGGCGTGGTCTGGCAGCTTCGCGAGAGCGGCTGCGTCAACGAGTCCGCGCGTTTCATCGGTGAGGGGCACGTGGACGGTCAAGAAGTCGCTGGAGGCCAGCAGGTCGTCGAGAGCGGCCTCGCGGGCCCCCAGGGCTTCGATGGCCTCCGGGGTCGCGTAAGGGTCGTGGACGACGAGTTCCATGCCCATCGCCCGGGCCCGGCGGGCCACTTCCGTCCCAATCTTCCCCAGGCCGATGATGCCCAGGGTCTTGCCCACGACCTGTCGGCCCACGAAGCGCTTGCGGTCGAACTCGCCGGCCTTCATCGACGCGTCGGCCTGAGGGATATTCCTCGCGGCTGACAGGAGCATCGCGATCGTGTGCTCCGCCGCGGCGAGGATGTTCCCGGCGGGGCTGTTCACCACGAGCACGCCCTGCCGCGTCGCCGCCGCGAGATCGATGTTGTCGACGCCGACGCCGGCACGGGCGACGACCCGCAGATCGGGCGCGTTCTCAAATACGGTCGCCGTGACCTTCGTCGCGCTCCGAACGATCAGCCCCTGACAGCCCTGAAGCGCATCGATCAGTTCGGGCTGGTCCAGGCTGCCGCCCTCCACAACGTCGACGGATTCGCGCAATAGCGCGATGCCCGCCGGCGCGACGTTGTCACAGACTAGGACGCGATGCGTACAGGTCACTGGCGATAGGCCTCCATGCAGGTCGTGGCGGCCGCCGTTGGGTCACATGCGTGGCCGAGTAGAGCGAGGGTCCTCGCTACGGCTTCGACGGTGCGGGTGATGGTTTCCTCGTCGAACGCGCCCATGTGCCCGATGCGGAAAATGCGGCCCTTGAGTTCTCCCTGACCGTTCGAGATGATAATGTGGGCGTCGTCGGCCAGTTGTTTCACGAGACTTGTTGAGCTAATGCCCTCGGGCGCGTGGACCGACGTCACCACATTGCTGGCGTAAGCCGGGTCGGCGAACAGCCGCAGCCCCAGCGACTGCATGGCGCGGCGTACGGCTCGTCCCGCCGCGGCATGCCGGGCATACACATGGTCCATGCCCTCCGCGAGCATCAGGTCCAGGGATGCCCCGAGCCCCTGGATCAGATTGACAGCGGGCGTCCAGGGCGTCTGGCCTTTCTCGAGCGATTTCCGGGCCTCAATCAGGTCGAAGTAGTACGTGGGAGTCTTTCGGGTCCGCGCCAGTTCCCAGGCACGCTCCGACAGGGACACGAAGGCCAGCCCCGGCGGCAGCATGAAGGCCTTCTGGGAGCCGCTGACGACAGCATCGATGCCCCACTCGTCCGTCTTCACCGGGATGCCGCCCATCCCGCTGACGCAGTCCAGAATCGTCACGCAACGGTAGTCGTGGGCGATTTTGGCGAGGGTCGCCACGTTCTGGGTGACCCCGGTGGAGGTCTCGTTTTGCACAAACAGCACGGCCTTGAAAGGCCTGCGCGCCAGCAGGTCGGCGATCTGGTGCGGCTCGGCCGCCTTGCCCGGCGCCACCTCGACCCAGGTAACCAGGGCGCCGTAGCGCTCGGCAATTTCGCCCATGCGCTCGCCGAACTTGCCGCCACGGATCGCGAGGACCCGGTCGTCGGGGTTGACCAGGTTGGTGATCGCGGCTTCGACCCCACCGGTGCCCGACGAGCTAAGAATGAGGACATCCTGCGAGGTCTGGAATACGGTCCGCAGGCCCCGGTTGCACTTGTCTAGCAGGGCGGAGAACTCGGGTCCGCGGTGGTACATCGTGGGCTGTCCGATGGCCTCAAGAACGGCAGTCGGCACGTTGGTGGGGCCAGGGATCATCAACAGCACGTCGTCATTCACTGAACAATGACCTCCCCGACATGGCGCGATCCCTCGGGCGTTGTACTTCGGGCTCCCACGACCGTATCGGCCAGCTCACAGCCGGCCTGAATCTGGGCGTCCTCCCACAGGATGGCGTTGCGGATGCGGGAGCCGTTCTCGATACGACACCCGCGAGATATTGCTACGTTCGGGCCGATGACACTTCCAGCCGCGATGTTCACGTCATCCCCGATACACACCGGGGGATGGATGCTTGCCTCGGGACTGATGTCGGCACTCGCAGCGATGCTGCCACGGACCCAGGGGATGGCGCTCCCCAGCAGGTCCCGGCTGGTCTGGAGGTACGATTCAAGCGTCCCGACATCGGCCCAGTAGCCTTGGTGCGGGGGCACGAACCCGAAGAGCGGATGCCCGGCCTCAAGCAGCCCGGGAAACAATTGCGTTTCGTTCGAGAACTCCCGCCCGGGGGGAATCTGCGCCGGCACATCCGGGCTCATCACGTACAGCCCACTGTTTACCGTATTTCGCCGGGTCTCGTCGACCTCCTGCTTCTCCTTGAAGGCGAGGACCCGACCGTTGTCGTCGCACTGGATGAGGCCGAAACGTCGGATGTCTTCCACGCGGCGCAGGCAGAAGGTGATGGTCGCTCCGGACTCGATATGCGCCCGGGTGACGGAGCCCAGGTCGACATCGTAGACGAGGTCGCCATTCATCGCCACGAAGGGCCCGTCAATGAGGCTTTCGACGTTCTTGAGAGCTCCGGCCGTGCCCAGCGGCGACGGGTCCTCGACATACGTCAGGCGCACGTTCCAGGCGCTGCCGTCGCCAAGAGCGGCCTTGAGCGCATCAGCCCTGTATCCGACGGCGAGAATGACATCCGTGATGCCGTGGCGAGCCAGCAGGCTTAGCTCGTAAGAGAGCAGGGGCTGGTTCAGCAGGGGAACGAGGGCCTTCGGTCGCTCAAGCGTGAGCGGGCGCAGGCGCGTTCCCTTCCCGCCCACCAGCAGCACTGCCTTGCGGATCGGTGATTTCACACCGGCCTCCCCAACTGGAGACGGCGCCCCTACAGTAGATGCCAGGGCGCCGTGATGGCTGCGGATCGCGACGAGCCGGGGCCCTATTGGTCCTCGGGCTCAGCGCGCCTGATGGCCTGAAGGCGTAGCTGGACACCTCGGGTGCCGTTGTACTCGTTGATCTCCGGCGTATGGCAGATGTCGACGGACTGGCCCCGCGTGATCCACTCCAGCTCATGTCCCAGCCCGAAGCCGATGCAGTCCACAGGGCGGTCGCCCTGGTTCACGAACAGCTTCAGATGCTGCCCGTCTCTGCCCACTGCCCGGGCGTCGAGGACGTCCGCGCAACGGGTCACGAACAGAGGAGCGGGGTTCGCCTGACCGTACGGCTCTAATGTCGCCAGTCCCTCAAGAAGCTCGTGATCCACCTCGTCGAGCAGGACATCCGCATCGATATCTAGTCGCGGCGTCAGGTCCTCCCGGGACAGCACTTGCGCGGCCAGCTCATTGAGCCGGTCTCTGAATTCCTCCAGGTTGTCCACTTTGAGCCTCATCCCGGCGGCGAGGGCATGCCCGCCGTGGGAGAGCAGCAGATCCGTGCATCCCTGCAGGGCCTGGCTAATGTCGAAGCCATTGATGCTGCGCGCCGAGCCGCGCGCCTCGTCACCCTCCTGGACCATCAGAATGGCCGGGCAGCCCCGGGTTTCCATGATCTTGGAGGCGACGATCCCTACCACTCCGACATGCCAGTCCGGCGACGCCAGGACCACGACATGCTGCTCGCCGATGTCCAGTTCCTCGGGAACCATCTCGGCGGCCTCGCGGTAGATGCGGTCTTGCACCTTCTGGCGTTCACGGTTGATGTTGTCCAGGGCCAGGGACAGGCGGGTGGCCTCGTCGGCATCATCGGTCAACAGCAGTTCGAGCGCGTCGGTGGCATCGCCCATGCGCCCCACGGCGTTGAGCCTCGGGGCCACGCGGAAGGCAATGTCCGACGACCGGAGATCTCCGTTGACGTTGCACAGTCGCAACAGCGCCTGGAGGCCGACCTTCCGGGTCTCCGCGAGAAGCTTCAGGCCGTGGTGGACGAGTATGCGGTTCTCGCCGACCAGGGGCACGACATCGGCAACCGTACCCAGCGCGACGAGATCAAGGAAGGCTCTCTGGACGAACTCCTGGGCGATATCAAGACGCCGGCAGACAGCACAGACAGTCTTGAAGGACAGCCCAACCGCTGCCAGGTCCCGCTCCGGGTACGTGTTATCTGCGCGCTTCGGGTCGATGACGGCGGTCGCGTCGGGTAGCCTGTCATCAGGCTCGTGGTGGTCGATGACAACGACATCAAGACCAAGAGCGCGCGCTGCGTCAATCCCTTCGAAGCCCGTGACCCCGCAATCCACGGCAATGGCGAGGGTCGCTCCTTGCTGGGCAGCCTGCTGAAGAGCATCCACGCTGAGGCCGTATCGGTCGTGCTGTCGGTGCGGGATGAAGTACTGGACATCGGCCCCCAGCTTGGACAGGAACCGGACCATGAGCGCGCAGGCCGTCATGCCGTCAACGTCGTAGTCGCCGTGGACCAGGACGGTCTCACGGTTCTGGATCGCGGCTGCGATTCGGTCGACGGCCACATCCATCTCGCGGAAGGCAAACGGGTCGTGCAGTTGCTCGAGGTCGGGGTGCAGGAAAGAGCGTGCTTCATCTGGGGTGACGATTCCGCGGCGACGCATGACCCCCGCGATGACGGGGTGCAGGCCCAGATTCCGGGCCATATCAGCTTCGAAGTCGAAGTCGCGTGGTGCGGCGTCCCAGATTGGCGCGCAACGTGACATTGGCAGGGGATTGCTCAACTTTCGTCTTTCGCGGAAGTATACGTTACAGCCCTAACTGAGTCAAACCGGCCCCGAGACGGGAGAAAACGCGCGCCGCTCGCCCCAATTCGCCCTATTGGGCCACGGATACGAGGGTCTTGAGCACCTCGTCGGGCTGCTGGGCCATGAGCGTCAGGGCCTGTTCCACACCCCCCAGACCGACGCGGTGCGTGACCAGTCCGGACACGTCGACGACACCGTCGGCGATCAGGTCCACCGCCTGCGGGATCGTCCCTCCGTGGAGGCGGGAGCCCAGGAAATCCAGCTCCTTCTTTACCATCACATTGCCCGGCATTGTGATGGGGTCGCTGATGAGCCCCAGCAAGACCATGCGGCCTCCCGCGACCACGAGGTCCAGAGCCTGGGCCACCGTACCCGGAGTCCCCACCGCCTCGACGACGACAGAGGGCGCGGATCCGGCCCCGAATTGCCGCAAGGCTTCCTGGAAATCGTCCTGGCGCGGATCAAGAGCCACATCGGCACCCATCTGGATCGCCTTGGCACGCCGGGCCGCCGACAGGTCCGTCATAGCCACCCGAGCCCCCCGGGACTTCGCCACCAGCATCACGCACAGGCCGATGGTTCCGGCGCCGATGATCAGCACGGTGTCCGACTCTGACACGCAGCCGCGCGTGTTTGCCTCTACGCCGATTGAGAGGGGTTCGACGACTGCCGCCAGTTCATCGCAGAGCGCACCCGGGACCCGGTGCAAACACTCCAGTGGCGCCACGAAATACTCCGCCAGAGCGCCGGGCGCGTGCACACCGATCACACGCATGTTCTCGCAGCAGTTGTAGCGTCCGTGCAGGCACGGGTGGCACGCGCCACAGGGCATCCCAGGGTCAAGCACGACACGCTCGCCCGGCGCCAGGTCGTCCTCGATCGGGCGATTGGGGAGACGCAGCGGTCCGCCAGGGCGCGGGACCACGCGGACGATATCGCCGACGACCTCGTGGCCGGGGACTTCCGGGTACTGGAAGAAGGGCTGACTGCCCTCATAGGCGTGCAGATCCGAGCCGCACACGCCGCATATTCGCACGCGAATCAATGCCTCGCCCGGGCCAGGCTCGGGCGTCGGGATATCATTGACCGCGGCGTCATGGGCTGCGCATATGACGAAGGCTTTCATCGGCCGAGACCTCATTACCCGCAGGGCGCCCGCGTCGGCGCTACGGGAGGAAATTGTACATGGGACGCTTGATCAGTATCCCGAACAGCCCCCACCAACTGCCGGCCACGAACTCGCCGAGAATCATCCCCAGGAAGAACCGCGAAGCCGGCCGGAAGGCCGTCATGCCTCCATAGCGCAGGACGATCACCTTCACCAGCCACGCCACGAGAATCGAGGGCGCGAATAGAGCCATCGACCATCCTCCGGCAACAGCGAAACCGGCGGGATGGAAGGGCCACCAGGGGAAATTCGCGCGCATCACGGACAGGAACACGGTGAACGCCGCGCCGACGAACAGCGCCGCCACGGCGTACCAGTTCGTGTCCCCGGGGCTGGTGAGCCATGACTGCAGCCGGCTGAAGGCTTCCTGCCCCTTCCCGGACCGCCCTCCATAGCGGAAGTTGGCATCCAGCATGATCCCCCACCCGAGCAGAATCCCGAGAACCGCCGCGAGGACCAATGACCCGGCGATGCCGCGCTGATCCGTGCCGGTTTCATCGCCGAGTTTCATTGCTTCGAGTTGATGGGGCATCGGGTGGCTGCGGTGAGCCCGGTTGAAGGACCAGAAGTAGGAGAACATGATCAGGTTCTTGACGCCGAGGGGACGCGGCCCCAGCACTTCGGTGAGCACGGCGTCGGGCCCGATCTTGTGCAGGTCGTGCACGGGGGAGCCCAGCTCCGCGCGGATTCGTGCGATGGCGATGGACAGGCCCAGATAGCTGATCATGAAAGCGCCCGCCGCCGGCAGACTCATCCCGGCTCTCAGGCAGAAAACCATCAGGAGGACGAACCCCAGCACCGCTCCGCCGAGGGCGAAGGCATACGGCATCGGCTCTCGCGAGTCATCAAAGGTCTGCTTGCCGAACACGCTCTGGACCGCTGACACGAGATGCTTGCGGGTGGCCCAGATGGAGAAGGTGGCGAGGACCAGATACCCGGCGTGGATCTGCTCATCGATCCATGGCGCCTTCGGCAGGTTCCCCCAGCCCAGTGCCGACGATGCAATCCGTTCGAGCTTGAACATGACGTAGAAGAACCACTGGCTGAAAGCGAGATCCACGGGGATGAAGAACGCGAGGCCCACGCCGAAGGGCAATACGCGCATCGGCGTCCAGCCCATCGCTCGCCACGGCATGTTCTTGACCTGTTGCCCCAGATCCCAGGAGGCCCCCGTCTCGCCGAGGATGTGGGGGACCTTCGGATACAGGAAATGCAGTCCGTTGAGGATGTCGATGAGGAACGCGGCGGCGAAGCCGATCCAGAACAGGCCGCTGCCCCAGAGCTGTGACCGCGGCCTCGTGAGCTCCAGGGGCAACTGGACGATCGGGAAGCTGAGCTTGGCTTCGTCGGTCCACTGCTTCCGGAACAGCGTGTTGAGGCAGAGCATGACGAACAGCAGCACGAAGCTGAAGCCGGACCAGGTCAGTGCCACGGGCAGCCACGGTCGCCAGTAGGGACTCGCAAACATCGGCAAGCGGGCGTCGAAATAGGCTCGGAGGGCGCTCTGATCGGTGACGGTGAGCCACGTGGGCATCTGCTCAATGAACAGAGATTCCCACTTGTTCTCAGGCGTCGCGCCCCAGATGGGATGTGCGACAACCTCCATCATCGTCTGGATCTGGTCCAGCCCGCAGGCCGCCGAGGCCACACTCAGCATCCCGTAGATCACGAGCATCTCGCCGTGGCTGAGAGCCCAGCGGGGCTGCAAGCGGCGCACGAGCATGTTGAGCAGCGACAGCAGCATGATCGTGCCGACGACGTTGAAGATCAGGCTGACTGTCGTCGGCCGGCTCTGGCCCCAGAAGAGCCCGTGGATCACGAACCAGGCGTTCGGGACGATGAGAAGGGCGCCGAAGATAATGGCTCGGGCGGTCACGGGGCGGACCGGGGCACGCTGAATGTCGGCGTTGGGCTGCGGTGTATGTGTCATTGATGACTCGCGAAGAAGCTGTGGGAGTGGATAGCGGGAGTCAGTTCGGCGGCGCGGTGGGGAAGACCTTCCAGCACGCGATCGATCAGAGGCCGGCTGCGACGAAGCGCCGGAAAGGGCTTCCGCAGCCGGCCTCTGAGTTGCTGCCAAGCGGCGCGAGCCTACCTACCGGGTTGTGTTGAGAAACTCGCTCATCTAGCTGCGGGGTGGTTACGTCGTACAGCGACCGGGGCCCCGCAGGACCGTTTGGCCGGCCTGAGTGCATCCGTGGGGCCCAGCCGATTGTGCGACATCGGCACCCCACGGCTATTTCACGTCTCTCAACACAACCTACCGTCAGTCTCCCACGGTGATTTCACGGGCCTCGCGGGCGGCCGTGTAGATGCCCTCGAGCATCTCGGTTAGATTGCGCCCGTCTTCGACGGTGATGGTCATCGGCGTGCCGTGGAGGATCGCGCTGATCCACTGGTCCATCGGCGCCGGCAATGCTTCGGGCAGGTTCGTGGGGTGTATGGTGCCCTGGATCCCGTCGGCGTCGAGCTTCGTGCTCATCAGCGTGAGGCCGCCGTCGGGGGAGTTGTTCAGACCCATGTATCCCTCAGTCCCGTAGATCTCGTAGGGATTCGGCCCGGCACGGTGCACCCAGCCTGTGTCGAGGATTCCGAGGGCCCCGCTCTCGAACTCGATGACTGCGGCGGAATTGTCGTCGATGGGGTAGGCTTCGGAGAAGTTCTGGAGCTTCGCGATGAAGCTGCGGGGCGCGCCCATGAACCAGCGCATGACATCCGTCGTGTGGCATCCGAGATCGAACAGGGCGCCGCCACCGGCCAGGGGCTCGTCGGCGAACCAGGCGCTGCCGCCGCTGAACCACTTGTCGAGGGCCGCGCTGTGGGCAATGCGGGCACGCATCAGC
>JALGSS010001038.1 GCA_029821745.1 Candidatus Zipacnadia bacterium | reverse complement strand
GGTCTGGCGCGGGTTCGGCGACGAGACGCCTGTGATTCAGGGCGCGCTGCCTATCACCGGGTTCAGGCCTTGGAAGGGCGACATCCTGCAGGCCGACCTCAAGGGCACTCCCCTCGAAGGCAAGGTCTTCCGCCAGCTCTTCTTCAGTGGCGAGCGGATGGAGATGGCGCGCTATCCGAACGAGGACCCCAAGGACCCGCACTTCGGCACGTGGGCGTATGTGCTGCGGGTGGATGGGCCTGCCGTCAAGGACCACTTCACCGCGACGGACGATGTGATCAAGGACTGGACGAAGCCCGAGCACGCAGAGATCTGCATCCATCCGGCCTACGGCTGGGCTCGTACGACCTGCGCATCGGCGACCGGTATTTCGTGCGCAATCTGCTGGCGGAGTTGGACGCGCCCGGGGAGTGGTATCTGGACCGGGACACCTCGACTCTCTACTTCTGGCCTCCCTCGGACCTGGCCGAGAGCGAAGTCCTCGCACCGGTGACAGGTAGTCTCGTTGTGATGGAAAACGCGCGCAATGTCACGGTTCGCGGGTTCACCATGGAGGCCTGCGACGGCACTGCGGTGAGCATCAAGGACTGCGAGAATTGCCAGGTGGCCGGGAGCACGATCCGCAACTGCGGGTCGTGGGCAGTTACCATCACCGGCGGGCACCGGTCCGGGGCCTTCGGCAATGACATCTACGCGACGGGGGCCGGGGGCGTATCGGTGCGAGGCGGCGACAGGGCGACGCTGGAGCGCGGAGACAACTTCGCCACCAACAACTACATCCACCACATCGCGGAGTTCCAGCGGACCTATAACACGGGCGTCAACATCAATGGTGTCGGCAACCTCGCGAGCCACAACCTGATCCACGACTGCTACCACCAGGGCATCCTCATGGGTGGCAACGACAACGTCGTGGAGTTCAATGTTGTCCACCACACGAACCTGGGCTCGGAAGACACGGGCGGCCTGTACATGTCCTCCCGGGATTACGCTGCGCGGGGCAATGTGATCCGCCACAACATCTTCCACCACGTGGGCGGGTTCGGAAAGGCGAATTCCTGGATGCCCGTGAGCGACGGGAAAGTGAAGTTCGAGTACCCGCACTTCACATGGGGCATCTACCTGGACGCGCCGGAGACGGGCGTGCACGTGTACGGGAACGTGCTCTATAGCGTCCCCGTGTGCGGGATGTTCAACCACAGCGGCAAGGACAATACGTGGGAGAACAACATCATCGTGGACTGCCCGGCATTCCGCGCATCGGTGTGGGATCGCGATCCGCTCTTCAAGACGTCATGGGGCAAGCTGAACAAGGCGCGGGAGGAGTGGGACTACGCGAAGTACCTGGAGAAGTACCCGGAGCTTGCCCGGTATGATGAGGACGAAGTGCGGCAGAACACGATGTTCAACTGCCGGTTCGTCCGCAACATCGTCTACTACACGCCTGGGGGCGGCAAGTGGATGCGCGAGCGCAATAGCTCCGCCTGGGGACAGGGGCAGCTTGTCTGGAGCTACCGGGGCCACAAGGACGACTTCTCCGAGTTCGAGTTCGACCGGAACCTCGTCTACGCACCCGAAGGGATCGACCCCAAGTTCGAGCTCACCCTCAGACCCGAGCCACGCCGCCTGCTGAACTGGGGTGAATGGAAGGCTACCGGGAAGGACGCCAGCTCGCTGTTCGCCGACCCGCTGTTCGTCGACCCCGGGAACCACGACTACCGCCTGAAGCCCGGGTCTCCGGCGCTCGAGCTGGGGTTCGAGCCGATCCCGCTCGACGAGATCGGGCCCTTCGAGGACGAGATGCGAGTTTCGTGGCCCGTCGTCGAAGCGCCGGGCGCCAGCGCCTTGGGTGAGTTCACCACGGAGCGCTACTTCGAGTTGCCGGGGCATGAGCCTGTTCCGGCCAGTGAGTTCGTCCCGCGAGATGGTGCGCCGAACTTCTTCGCGAAGCTGGCCGCGAAGCAGCCGGTGACCGTCGTCTCCTTTGCGGGAGGAAACCACGCCCAGGGCGGCTGGATGGACGAGGTGGCGACGTGGCTCAGGCGGCAGTATCCGGACGTTGAGACGAAGGTCATTGACGCCGGCATCTGCGGGTGCGTCCGCGGGTCCACCTTCAGCGCGTATCGCTTTTGACTTCGCCTCGGACGACGCGGAAAACAACGCGGAGCGGGTCTGGGCGGCCGTCGAGGGCATCGTGCGCCAGACCCGATCAGCCAGTCCCGCGACCGACATCGTGTTCCTGTATGCGTTCCGGGTCGGCTACGAAGAGGCGTACGCCGAGGGCCTGTCACCGGACACGGTTTCGGCCTACGAGCGAGTGGCCGAGCACTATGGGATCCCGGCGATCAATATGGGCGCGCGAGTCGCACAGATGGCCCGCGAGGACAAGCTGGTCATCAAGACATCTGTCGAAGAGGCTGCGAAGCTGGCCGACAAGCCCGTCTTCACGCTGGACGGCACATACGCATCCCCGGCGGCGAAGTCCCTGTACGCGCAAGTGATCATCGACGGTCTGCAGAAGCTGTCGGCGAGCGCGGAAGCCCCGCCGCATGAGTTGGGCAAGCCCTTCCGCCCAGGCAATTTGGAGCGGGCGACCCAGTTCGCGATCACGGAGACGATGCTGACTGGAGACTGGGAGAAGACACCCCCACAGGTCGGCGGGAAGGACTTCGGGAGGCACTTTGACCAGATCTGGCTCACGAAGACGCCGGGGGCCACGCTGACCTTCAAGTTCCGCGGGAGTGACGCGAGCATCTTCGACCTGATGGG
>JALGSS010001037.1 GCA_029821745.1 Candidatus Zipacnadia bacterium | reverse complement strand
TCGCGCGATCTCCAGGGCCCGGCGGGTGAACGAACGCTCCCAGTACTCCCGCGAGATCGGGCAGGGATGCGGGCCGCGTAGCGGGAGCCTCGTCAGCGCTCGAGTGTAGTCTCCCGCTGCTTCGCAATCGGTCTTCGAGCACCCCCAGCCCACATACGGGATGAGCTTGATCCCCGCGTCGTCCGACCCCTGGCAGAGCGTCGCCAGTTTCTCTTTCATCCCCGCGAGCTTGCTGTCCCGGAGCGAATGCAGGCTGACCGGGGTGTGGACGTACGTGCTCTTGCCCCGAGCATCGAGAGCCCAACAAGGGTTCCGCACGGTGATCGTGAAGGGATTCCATGAAGCCGGGCCCGAGTTGACCAGCAGCGTGTGGTGCCCTGCGGTCTCACTCGAAACGCGAACGTCTTCAGTGGCGCCGGCCTCGACGATGCCCTCAGCAAGCAGCTTGCCTTCCGGGCCGAACATCGCGTAGATCGAGCTCGTGAAGGGTGAATTGCCCCGTGCGGCGGCGAGAGTAAACTCAATCACCTCGCCCTCTTCAACGAGAATGCGGAAGTAGCTCTCGCCGCGTAACTGGAGCGCATCGGCCGCAGAATTCGGTGATGTCGGCTCGGCTTTCACGAGGCCGCCATCCGATATCTCGCGTGAGAAATCGAAGCCATAGGAGATTCCGCGAAGGCGTTGCTGATCAATCCACCGCGTGAAGGGCGCTGCCTCCGGTTCGAGCACCTGCCGGATCGGGGCTGCCTTCGCGCCGGACAGAGCGACCTCGGACGTATCACAGAAGCTCTGCACTCGCCCCGCGCGCTCGATGGCGAGGACAAGGCGGGTCCGCGTGTCATACTCCGCGCCCATCGGTATGCTGAACGCACACGCGACGCCTGCCATCAGGTGGACATCCTGAGCGACGAAACGCGACAGCTCTTCCTGCGCGCCGCTGTACCCCTTGACGACAATGTCCGTCGGTTCCTCAGCGCCCGAGATGACGAGGTCGACGTGGTTCTCGCCGAGACGTGGCTGCTTGAGCGTCGCGGCCGTGAAGTCGATGCCGCCGGCGGGGCCGTAGAGGACGCGCCCGAAGCGCCCGATATTGTGGAAGATGCCGAAGGTCTTTGACCAGGCGGAACTCTCGACCGGCGCAAGGCGTCGCGTGCGGCAGAAGTTGACGAGCGACATCTGCGGGTCGTCCAGGCCGATGGCCGCGCGCGGGATCCGCATCTCAACCGTCCACGCGTCCTCCCCGAGTCGCACGGCAGCCTGCCAGTCGCAGCCCCACGAGCCATCACTGCCCATCTCGTCGTACCGGTTGCCCCCGATATCCACTGAAAAATGGAAGAAAGGGCCGGCGAGGGCGTCCGGCATGAAGAAGAACTCGACGTGATCGTTGGCGAACACGGACAGCGAGTCGGGCGGCAGTTTCTCTGGCTTCAGACTCGCCATTTCTGCTTCTTCGCAACGGAAGGCCACGTACACACGGTCCGCGTCTATGCCCATCTTCGCCGACGTGTCCTGACCCGTCTCTGCACCCGTCTGGTAATGCCAGAACGGTGTCGCGGGCTGCGCTGCAGACCAGCAGGGATCGTCCAGGGCGCCGTTGAGTTCCGGGGCCTGCTCGAATGTGCGGATGTGGAGCAATGGCTTCTCGGCGAGCAAGTTCTGCCGGCCGTCGTCAGGGGCGGCGAGGGTGGATTGCGTCGTGGACGCCGCCAGGAGCAGGACAGCGGCGATGACAAGCGCTGGAGTCTTTCGGCCTCGTGGCTGCATGGTCACGATCTCCTGTCAGGTGTGAGTGGGGGCATTGCGCGTCGGCCAGATGGCTCGCCCGGCGGCGACGTCCTCCGGCACGGGGGGCCCCAGTGGCTACAGACCAACATCGCCGCACGCTCCATCGGGGTCTCTGGGCGCCATTGTCGCGAATCCTGCTGCGATGTGTCTACGACCAGTTTGCCCCCGTTGCTGCTGAAGACCTCCTCGCCGTTACGGGCAAAATCGGTTGGCGGCCCGGCGCCCCTCGGAAGCGATTCGAGGTGTTGTACCAGTCTTGGAGCGCCCGGGTCCATCAGCATCCCCGACCCAATAGGAAGGTGCCAACGCCCCCCAGAGGCGAACCTGCACCACACGAAGGCGGATTCGTGAGCTTGCGACGCAGCGACACGCCTGA
>JALGSS010001036.1 GCA_029821745.1 Candidatus Zipacnadia bacterium | reverse complement strand
GTCGATGGCAAGCCCGTGGCGTGGTCGACACGGGCGGGAGAGCCCTTCGAGCTCATGACTGACGGTGGCCGCACCGGGAACAACTACGTGCGCATCGTGGACACGGCGAACAACGCGGGAGTTGCCCTGCAACCGACCCTCATTCCCGCGCGCCCAGGCGGTCTGTATCGCGCCAGCGTATGGGTCCGCACAGAGGACAAGGTGCAACCGGGCCTGTACATCAACTTCTTCGACGACGTAGGGACGCGGATTCATCACCTATTCAAGCGGGCAACGGGACCGACCGATGGCTGGGTGAAGATCGAGGCCCAACTCGTGTGTCCGACCGATGCAACGGATGTGGGCGCGTTCATCTACTCCTACGTGGGTGACGTCGGAACGATAGACGCTGACGATGTGATGATGACCGTCGAGGGCGGCGGGGAGCCCGGCAGCGGGGGCGTTACTCGCGTGGAGACAGGAGAGAAGACGATGGTGGATATCGGGTCGCGTTTGGAGCTGTTCGTCGATGAGTTCATGGTCGACGGCCTGAGCGATGGCGCTGAGCGCAGGCTGCACCAGCCGGTGCCGCGCGAAGTGGTGCTCACCTTCGACAAGCCGTGGGAGGGGCCCTACTGCGGGTACGTGAGCGTCATGAACGTGGACGGCAAGGTGCGGCTCTACTACCGTGGCTGGCCCGAGCTGGGGAAGGGCGACTGCGCGTGTGTCGTCGAGAGCGACGACGGCATCCACTTCACGCGGCCGAACCTGGGCCTGCACGAATGGGACGGCTCGACGGAGAACAACATCGTCTGGAAAGGCCCCGGGTGCCACAACTTCACCCCGTTCTTGGACGAGAATCCCAATGCACCCGCCGACCAGAAGTTCAAGGCCCTCGCCGGCGGACCGCTGCTGGCTTTCGTGTCCCCGGACGGGTACAACTGGAAGCTGCTGCAGGATGAGCCGGTCATCACGAAGGGCGCCTTCGATTCCCAGAATCTGGCATTCTTCGACACCGTTCGCGGGGACTACGTGGAGTACCACCGGGGCTTCAAGGACGGCGTGCGGGACATCATGACCTCGCGGTCGGCGGACTTCGTGAACTGGCCTGAGCCCGACTGGCTGAGCTACGGTGACGCTCCGAGAGAGCATCTGTACACGAACGCGATCGTTCCGTACTTCCGGGCGCCGCATATCTACATCGGGTTCCCCTGCCGGTTTGTGCCGAGCCGCAAGAAGGTCGCTTCGCACAAGGAGGTCGGGGTCAACGACGGCGTGCTGATGAGCAGCCGCGACGGGTTGACCTTTGACCGGTGGGTCGAGGCGTTTCTGCGGCCCGGGCCGGACACGCTACGCTGGACTGACCGCAACAACTACCTCGCGTGGGGCATGGCGGCGACCTCGGACGAGGAGATCTCGGTCTACTGGTCGGAGCACTACCGCTATCCGCAGTACCGCCTGCGCCGAGGAACGCTGCGGACGGATGGCTTCGTCTCGATCCACGCGGGAGCTCGCGGCGGCGAGGTGCTGACCCGCCCCTTCACCTTCGAGGGCAGCCGGCTCGTTGTGAACTACGATACATCGGCAATCGGCGTGGCGCGGTTTGAGCTGTGTGATGAGAACGGGGAGGCATATCCCGGGTTCACGATGGGGGAGAGCGAGACCCTGTTCGGCAGCGAGATCGCCCATGTGGTGAAGTGGGGCGAGAACACGGATGTGAGCTCCCTCGCCGGTAAGCCGGTTCGCCTGCGGGTGCGGCTGAAGGACGCCGATCTGTACTCCTTCCAATTCGGGGAGTAGCCGTCCAGTTCAAGCAGAAGAACCTGCGGGCCCGGGTCGTCGATTGGTGACGCCCGGGCCCGATTCCGGTCACAAAGACCGGGGTGTGCTGGTCAGTCCGATTCCGGTCACAAAGACCGGGGTGTGCTGGTCAGTCCACTCAGGAACACTGGTTCCGCTGCGCGGTAACCAGTGCCACACGCCGCGCAATGGCTCTGTGGACCTGCGGGGCCCCGCAGCTAACCAGTGACCTATTCGACCCAACCCTCTCTCCTGCCGCGCAGTTCACAGCCGCGCCAGATTATGCTCGACCTTCTCTGCCGTCAGCCCGCGGATACTGTCGTGGCTCTCGACCACGGTGAGGCCGCAGGCTTGGCTCAAGGCGGCGGAGCGCTGCAGGCCCTCGGGGTCGGTTCCGAAGAGCATGAGCCCCAGCA
>JALGSS010001035.1 GCA_029821745.1 Candidatus Zipacnadia bacterium | reverse complement strand
GGAGCCGCCCCCTCCGCGATCAGTCTAGCCCTCCGGTTCCTCGCCGGTGAGCAGTGTGAGATTATCCCATCGGACAAACGCCACCGGCGTGCTTCCCTGCACGTCTGCCGGACCCTCTGACGTGCCCTTGATCACCACATACAGGTCCTGGCCCACCGCCTGATCATCACCGGCGCTCCCGGAGCGGTAGTGGGCGTCGCAGGTGTTCCATGAGCGCGCCTTGCCCGGCTGGGCCTTCATCGATCCCCTCTTGCCGATCGGCTTGAGGCCTTCGCCGACCGCAAGGTACAGCTCGCCGATGGCTGCGAACCCCTCGTGCTGGGAGCTCACGGTCATGTCCCCGAACAGGATGTACTCGCAGTCGGGCGCGACCTTGCCCACCTTCTGGAAGGCCGTCGCCCCGGCCCGGTTTTGCGGCAGCAGATTCGCGCAGGCCATTCTGGAGCTCGCGTGCATTCCCCCTCGACCATGCCAGGGCCCGGGGCCGTCTGCTTCAGTCCCCTTTGTGATTGGCTCCACGAAGCTCGGGTCGCTCAGTCGGTTATCCGGGAAGACCATCCAGTCTGTGTCTCCCGCGACCTTGGGCTGGCGCGTGGAATCGAAGGTCGGGTAGTCACCCGTCTCGATCCACGTCCGCGTCTCGATCCACGTCCGGTTGAGTCCCGGCGTGCCCGGGGGCTGACTGTCTAGATCAAACAGGCGGCGGAAGCCCGGGAGAGGCTGGAGACGATAGTGACCGTTCTCGCCGCCGTAAACGGACTTCGCGACATCGGGATCGGGCGCATCGGCGAGCCGCGTCTTCGCCCACTGGCGCGATGCGATCTCCCTGCCTTCACCGCGAATGTACCCGGCGTCCAGAACCTGCGGGATGCGGATTCCCCGGCCTCGTAGCGGGCTCCCGGGCAGCAGATTGTAGTCGCCCAGGTCTCGGGCGGCGATCATCGGGTCTCCGAGCACGTCTCGGCTCGCCATGGCGATCCACGGTGAGCCCGCCTGCACCTGCCACGGTGAGCCCGCCTGCACCTGGCGCAAGAGCCCGACGTCGGCCACGACCGAATGCGTGTCATAGTGGCGTTGGTAGCGCCATTCCGGTAGCCGCGCGTACAGCGTCCCCCACGAGTCCATGAAGTTGACGTGGTTCCCCGACCGGTGGAAGGCCGGCAGCGTCCACACGAAAGCGTTGTAGTCGGAATAGTTCGCGGCCCCGAAGGCTGTATCACTCGTGATGCCGATGTAGGAGCCGGGGCAGTCGATGAGCAGGTTGTTCACCATCAGGTTGTTCCTCGCGGCCATGACGCAGTTGCCCGTCCGCTCCGCTGTCACCTGACCGTGCCGAGCGGTCCGCGGATAGCCGCTGACAGTGATGCCTTCGCCGCAGCGGTCGAGCGCGTTGTGCGCGACCAGCGTGTCCGCGCTGTAGATCCAGATGCCGCGCCCACAGTCCCGCAGCACGTTGTTCGCGATCACGGCCCAGCGGGATATCTCGAAGTAGATGCCAACGTTGCAGTTGTCGAACCGGTTCTCGGCGATCAGCACGTTGCCGTCGTTGATGTCCAGCCAAAGCGCGGATGCCGATTCGTCGTGCCACCAGTTGCGGATGAACGTGCTGTCGCGCCACATCACCCACTTGTTGCCCGCGGTCAGGCAGACGACATCACCCCGCCACGCGTTGTGGTGGAACTCGTTGCCCTCCACCAGCATCCGGAAGCCATTGTTGCTGGTGAATCCCATCAAGCCGTTGTGAGAGACCTCGTTGCCACGTATCACGCAGTCTTCGCCGGAGACGATCAGGCCGATGAATCCGTTCTGCGTGATGCGGCAGTTCTCCACGATGCATCGCTTCCCGCCGACAGACACCGCCTGCTCATTGGGCCAGAAGCCATCCATCACATTGCGGATGTCGAAGCCGCTGAGGGTCCATGTGCCGCCCAGTGAGACGCCGCGTCCACGAACGCTCGCCTCGACGCGGCGCTCAGACGGGTCGCTGCCATCAGCCAACCACAGATGCAAGCGCTTGGCATCCGCATCGTAGAAGAAGCTGCCCGGGACCATATCTTCGATGCCCTTGCCGTCCCATTGCTTCTTGAACTGGAAGCCGTTGGTGCTCTCGGCGCGTTTCGGGCTGCCCTGCAGGCCGATCTGGCGGATTCGCTCCTCGTCCACGAACACCATCTGGGTATATGTGTCCCGGGGGACGGTGTAGATGGGCTTCTCTCCCGGCAGACGCGTCCAGTCGCCGGTCACCGGGTCCGAGCCCGAGATCACCGGCCGGTGTCCCGGGAAGGCGGACAGTGTGATCCGCGTGCTCGGGTCACCCCAGTCCTCGCCTGGGAACCGGACCTCCTCGCGGTACACTCCGCTCTTGACGAACACGGTGTCTCCGGGCTGCACCTTGCTCATCGCCGCGTTGATCGTCGCGAGTGGTTCTGTCTCCGTGCCGGGGCTTTCGTCCGATGCCCCGGGGGCGCGCTGATCGACGAAGTAGGTGGCAGCCCGGCCGGGTGTGGCAACACAGATGGCCAGGAAAGCCGTCAGGGCGATACAGGTGGCGACCGGCAGATTCTGCATGCTGATTCTCACTCCCACACTGAGGCCTTCCAGCGGCGGTTCCGCGTTCGTCGGCTACTCATGCAATCCCAGGAGCGCCATGGCGTTGCCGCTCCCGATTCGCGCTATCGCGTCATCGTCCAGGCCCGCGTCCTTCAGGAATCCGATCAGGCTATCGATGCACGGCGGGTATGGATTGTCTTCGGGGCGCGTCACCTGGAAGACAACACCATATGGCAGGAACGGTGGGCCGACGCGCGTGACCCAGTCTGTTCCCGCGATGAGCTTCTCCAGAGGCACACGATCCAGGGCGCTTCTCACTCCGGGAGAGTCGAAGTCCCGGATCTCCACCCAGAAGTTCGCCGGGAACTCGCCATATCTGCCCTCGATGAAGTCCAGGTACGCGTCC
>JALGSS010000100.1 GCA_029821745.1 Candidatus Zipacnadia bacterium | reverse complement strand
TGCTCCGTGGGCGACTTCGTCTGCAGTCGAGCGCCGCATTTCTTGCACGAGTACCAGTGCCACCACTGCCCGCCACGGTCAGGGAACTCGGGTGTCTTGCTCAGCCACCCGTCCGCGCGCGCCTTGAGCGAATCGTAGACTGCTTTCGCGTTCGCGTCATTCTCGGTTGATGCCAGGACGGCCTTCGCCTGCTCGGCGGTGATGAGCAGTGACGGGTGGGCGACTTGCTCCAGGGGGATCGGGAGAGTCATGGTTACAGATTTCTCCGTGTCTGGTGTATTGGCGACCTGCGCAACGAGTGTTGCCGATAGCGACGATAGCGGCTCCGGTGCTCCGTCTCCCACCAGGTCTGTCGCGAGCTGAGCGAACACCGCCAAGTCACTGCCTGCCGGGACGGTGACGGCGTCGCCCTGCAACGTCACGCGCAGACCCTCGGCCACATCTCGCGTGCTCAGTCGAATCTCGGCCGGCTCATCGGTCCGGTTGGCCACGGTCACCTTGTAGATGACAGCAAGCGTACCGGCGTCTCTCGCCGGTTTCTCAGGCTCCGCGCGCTCAATCCGGATTGGGTCGCGCTCAACGCGGACGTGGTCGATGAGTATCGGCGATGTCTTGCCTTCATCAAACTGGCAGCGGAAATCGATGCGCTGGGAGTTCTTGTCAGGGCGGTCGCCCCACAGCCACTTCGGGTGCTGCAGGTCGAGCACGGCTGTACGCCACTCCCCCGGTTTGATCTCGCCCTTCCGAGCGATCTCCCAGGTTGCCTGCATTCCGTCGCCGAGAGGGTAGTCCGTAATCTTGACGCCCCACCAGTTGTAGCCGGGATCCGCGAACTTGTACTCGAAGATCAGACGGTCCCACTCGACCAGCTCTATGCTGCGGCTGCCGAAGTTGAAAGCGGTGAACTTGGGCCCAGGTGTCGCCCCCGGACGCCACAGCAACGCACGCGCGCCCTGGGGCGCATCGTCGCTGATCTTCGCGTCGGCGGGCCAGCCCTCCAGGTCCCCCTCGAAGTCCTCAAGGACCTTCACCACCGGCGCAGCGCCGGAGGGTAGTGCAAGTAGGCCAATCATGAGCGCGCCAAGGACAACCCAGACGGCAGTTCGCATATCAGTCTCCTCGATCAATCGTGTTGCCGGCCCCGGGACCCCGCTCCCTCAGCCCAAGTAGCTCGTATGCCCGTATGGGTCCGTCCATGCCGGGCAACTCGCGCAGTCCGAGGTCACGGCAGTCGATCATGTCCCGAGCCAGCTCATACGTGGATTCGCCGATCACGATCTGTGCGTCAACTTCCTTCGACAACGCTTCGAGACGGCTGGCCACGTTCGCTGCCTCGCCGATGACAGTATATTGCATGCGACTGCGGGAGCCAACATACCCGACGATCGCCTCCCCGGTGTTGATGCCGATGTTGGTGTTCAGCTCCGGCACCCCGTGGAACTCCCACTCTTCCCGCAGGGACTCAATCTGCCGCTGCATCTGCAGGGCGCACGCGACCGCGAGACGGGCGTGGTCAATCTGGTCCGCGGGCGCGTTGAAGAACGCCATGATTTCGTCGCCCACGAACTTGTCGAGTGTGCCTCCGAACTCGAAGATGATCTCGTGCATCAGCTCGAAGTACCGGTTCAGCAACGCCACCGTCTGCGCCGGCCCGATCCGCGAACTCGCCCCCGTGAACCCGTGCAGGTCGGAGAAGACGATCGTCACGACACGCGTCTCACCCAGTAGCGCAGAGTCCGTTTCATCCAGCGTCAACCGACTGACGATTTCCGGGGGCACGAACTGCGCCAGTACGTTCACCAGTTCCGCCTGGCGCTTCTCCTGCGTCAGTACCTTGACCAGGGACGCTGCGAGGAGGCCGAGGACCATCGTGACGGTGGGGGTGACCATGGCGAGGAACAAGCCGTACCGGCTGAACGCCCAGAACGCCGCCATGTTGTGGAGCACGATGCAGGCGAGGCTCAGGGGGATGTGCACCGCCGGCCGGAGCAGGCAGATGAACGCGCTGATGACCAGTATCCAGGCCAGGGTCATGAGAAGGGCCATCTCAGGCGTCTGTCGGCGAACGAAGTGCCCTGTGAGAATGCTGTCCAGGGCATGCGCCTGCAGCTCCGCGCCCTTGCCTACGGGGTCGAACGGAGTTGGGCGGATGTCGTGCTGCGCGGTCGCCGTCACCGCAACCAACACTATCCTGTCCCGGAGCGCGTTGTCCGGGATGCCGCCGGTTCCCTGGATCACGTCCGACACCGAATAGTGGGGAAAGACGCGCCCGATCCCTGCGAAGTCGATGGGCATGCTCCCGTCTCGCTCAAGAGGGATAGCGCACTTGTCGCCCACGCGGATGGCGCGACCCTTCTGGACGACGATGTCGGCGGCATCGACCCCAAGCGCATCCGCCGCCGCGGCCAGGGAGAGCGAGGGGTAAAGTTGGCCCTCCCAGACGGTCAGGGGCCAGCAATGTCGGTAGACGGCATCGGCGGACGCGAGGACATCGACGAAGCCGACGCCTTTGCAGGCCTCGGCGAACGACGCGATGGGTGCTGCCACGGCCTGGGCCTGATTCAGTGTCGAAAACCGGTCCAGCCCGCGGCCGGCCTCGATCGTCGCGTCCGTCATCGCGAATCGCTTGAGGGCTCGCATGGCCGCGACTTGGCTCTGCGTTGGGCTGTCCCCGGGGCTTGCCAGTGCGGCTCCCTGGTAGACGCGCCCGAAGCGGCGCGCTGCTGCTGCGAAGGCTGCGTCGCCCGCCGGGCCCGCCTCGTCGGCATCAAGGAACAGAACGTCGAACACCACCGAGTGAGCGCCGGCTCCCGCCAGACGGTCAACCAGTGTGGCGAAGCGCTCCCGCGACCATGGCCACTTCCCGAGCTCCGCAAGGGCTTGGTCGTCCACCGCCACGATGACCACTTTGCCCGACGTCGGCCTTGGTCCCCGCGCGCGGAAGCGCGCATCGATACTCGCCAACTCGTAGCGCTCCGGCTTCTCGGGCGCGACGATCACCCACAACAGCACCCCGAGGCCCACGGTGAGCATCGTCAGCACCGGCAGCAATCGTCGGGTCGTGGATGTAGTCAAAGTCGGTGGCGGTCCTCTCTCTCCCTACGTTCCATCAGGTGCGGCTTGGGTTTCTGTGTTTCAACCACAGAAAAGCTAATGAAAGCATTGGGTTATCGTCCGAAGAGTGCCGCGTCAGTTTGGTTTGCGCCTATATCGGGTATCACTTATGATGTACAGACAGACCGTCAGCCTGTTTCTTTTACGGGCTCTTCTGTACTAATGGACATCGATTAACTCTGAGGACTGGTTCAAACAGACATGAGACACTCGGCGCTACTATTGGTTGCTGGTCTGGTGGTTGTGCTTGTCGTAGGCGGCATGATGACCGAGTCTCTTCTGATTGTCCAGCGATTGGCAGCCGTAAGCAATCCCCAGGGCAAAGTAGAGATTCGCCCCCCGAAGCAGGATGCCTTCGTGTCCCTGGCGGATACACAGTGGGTGGTCGCGGGCACGATGATCCGCACGGGTCCTGACGGCAAGGTGACCCTCAACTGGAGCGACGGGTCCCGGGTCAGGCTGGCCCCCAACACTCTCCTGCAGGTCATGAAGTGCCAAGTCAACAAGGCCAGCGGCTCGGATACCTATCAATTCAAGGTCGACTTCGGGCGCATCTGGGTGCGCGTGCTCAAGCGCCTCACCCGGCGGTCCAAGTTCGAGATCTTGACCCCGACTGCCACCGCTGCGGTCCGTGGCACGATCTTTTCGGTCACCGTCAGCAGAGACGGCACGACTGAGGTGTCAGTGCTCAAGGGACAGGTTGACGTGCAGAACGGCGGCCGGAACATCCCCGTGAGGGAAAGCCAGATTGCGGCCGTGGGCGAGCAGACTGTCCCCGCCGTGCTTGAACAGGGCGCGGAAGACAAGGCTGAGTGGCAAGGCATGATCGACCTTGCCACTCCCTCGCTGAGGCTCACTGAGCCTGAGAGCGAGACCATCCCGGCCGGCGCGCAGACCCTCGTTGTGAAGGGTGTCGCCGAACGGGGCGCCCGGGTCACGGTGAACGACCAGGAAGTCAAGACGAAGCTGGCCGGGCGCTTCGAAACTGAAGTGACGGTCCCGCCCGATCTGCAGACCTTTGACATCATCGTCCGCGCCAGGGATGCCAAGGGCTACGAGGCTGTTGTTACACGCACAATGAAGCGCTGACGCTGACCCGCAGAGGATTCCATGAGGCGCATCGCCAATCTAGGTGGTGCGCCTTTTCTGTGCGCGGCTACCTGCGTCGCATCGCGACGCCCGCGTGACGCAGCCGGCTGATAGGAGGCAAGCCGCCCCTATGCTCGGGCTGAAGGCATCCCTCGTTGCGCTGATGAGTCTGCTCGCCCTGGTGCGCGCGGACACAGCGCCTCTGCCCGGACAGCCGGCCCCCGAGGCGGTCGAACTGCAGGTTGCCGGAACCCGTCTGAGCCTGTTTCCCTTCCCCGGTAGGCCCTGTGAGATCATCGTTCGTGCCCGCAAGACCGTCCCTGACGCGGCCACGCTACGTTGCCGCATCATCATCGACAACTTCGGCCCGCGTCCCGAAACCGGCTACATGGCCTCCGACCCCGTGCGCCTGGACCTCGCGCAGGCGGGGCGATGGTACGAGGGCAGGCTTCTCGTCAGTGCCGGGGCCGATCCCGTCACCATGTGCACCGGCAAGCTGCTCATTGTCGGGTCCGCAGGGAAGCGCTCCATTCGGCGGGATATCCCTCTGCGGATGGGCCGGGGAGCCCTCGCGTTCCTCGAGCGGCGTCTCGTCCGGTTCCCGGAGGGTGCCCGCAAGGTCGATGTTGCCTGCCTGGAGAACGCGCTTCTCCGCGCCGAGTTCGTCCCCGAGCGCGGGTGCCTGTCGGGTCTCTATTCGCCTCGCTCGCCCGGCGATATGCTCATTCCCGGTGACTATCCCCTTGGGTTCATCTGGGCCGGATTCAAGGAGTGGTACCACAAGTCAATGTCCGGCCCCGGTCAGACCGTCGCGGCCGAGTTCACCGCCCGCGCCGCCGGGGGGAAGGCGCTGATGCGGGCGACTCTGCGCGAAGATGACGTCGCCTTGTCGATCAACATCGACGCCTCGGACCTCAAGGCGTCCCCGGGGCCGCTCTACATCATGGCGACCGCGAGCCCATCATCGACAGACAAGGTCAACTTGGCGTTGGAGGGCGACGCGCGTGAACTCACACCGGGCCCCTCGGCGGTCCAGGTTCCCGCCGAGGTCTCAACGGGCGCCGTGCGCCTGCTTTGCACCCAGCAACAGGCAACCCTGTCCGTGGACTTCTCCGCGCCTGCCCTGGAATCCGTTTCGGTAGGGGCGCAGCCGCCGTGGTACAACTTCGCGGCCCTGAACTTCGCCGAAGGCACCCCTGGCGTGATGGACTTCCGGCTGGGTCTCATCACGGCCCCCGGCCTCGACGGCGCGGCACCATGAAAAAAGCGCACCGCAAGCTGTGCGGTGCGCTCCTCAATGACTTACATTACTGCTGCCCTCGCCGCGCCTCGCCCTTCTACGCGTCGAGCTCGAGGTCCATCTCGTCCGCCACCAGTTGCGCCATCTCATCGTCCGACACCTGCGTCACCCGTCCCGCCTCATACTGGGCGTCGATCTGCTCTTTGATTACCTTTACGCCCGGGTGATCCTTCGTGATCCGATCATCGCCCTCCAGCCTGAACCGCAGGTTGATCCAGTGAGAGATCCCCGACAGGCCTGACTTGTCCGTGACCGCGATCCCCGGCGGGCGCTTCAGAATCTTGCCCGTATCGAAGATGTTGTAGATCTCCTCGCTCTTGTACAACCCGTCGGCGTGGATGCCCGCGCGCGTCACGTTGAAGTTCTCGCCCACAAACGGTTGGTTGGCGGGGATCTCCATGCCGACATCCTTGCGGAAAAACTCGGCGATCTCGGTGATGACCGCCAGGTCCATGTCGTCGTTTGTTCCCCGAAGCGCGCAGTATTCCACGGCGAGGCCCTCAATGGGCGTATTGCCCGTGCGCTCGCCGATCCCCAGGCATGTCCCGTTCGCGACGCCGCAGCCGTACAGCCACGCGGTCGTCGCGTTCTCGGTGCCCCGGTAGAAGTCGTTGTGCCCGTGCCACTCCAGGCAGTCTGCCGGAACGCCGCCCAGGAAGCGCAGGCCGTAGATGATCCCGCGCACGCTCCGGGGAAGCGCCACACCCGGGTACGTCACGCCGAAGCCCAGGGTGTCGCAGGCCCGGATCTTCACCGGCATCCCGCTCTCCTCGGAGAGCTTCATCAGCTCGCGCACGAAGGGAATGACAAACCCGTAGAAGTCCGCGCGCGTGATGTCCTCAAGATGGCAGCGCGGGATGATGCCCTCTGCCAGGGCCATCTTCGCCACCGCCAGGTATCCATCCATCGCTTCCGACCGCTTCTTCTTCAACTTGTGGAAGATGTGGTAGTCGGACGCCGACGTCAGGATGCCCGTCTCCTTGATGCCCAACTCCCGGATCAACTGGAAATCCTTGCGGGATGCGCGGATCCAGCTCGTCACCTCGGGGAACTCATACCCCAGGTCCTGGCACCGTCGCACGGCCTCGCGGTCTCTCTCGCTGTACACGAAGAACTCGCACGCGCGGATGATCCCCTTGGGGCCCCCGAGCCGGTGGAGCATCTTGTACAGCTCAACGATCTGGTCCGTCGTGAACGGTGGGCGTGACTGCTGCCCGTCCCGGAACGTCGTGTCGCTGATGCGCAACTGATCCGGGGGGTTCATCGGTACCAGACGATGGTTGAACACGATCCTGGGCACATCGTCGTAAGGAAAGATCTCACGGAACAGGACCGGCTCATCAACGTCCTGCAACTCGTAGTGGTAGAATTCTTCCTCGAGCAGATTGGTCGTGGGGTTAAAGCGGGGCGTCTCGCTATCCCCCGCTGGAGTATTGACGGACTGTGACATCAACCCATCACCCTTCATCTTCCTGCCGAAGCTCTCGTCGGCGGCATCAAGGTCCCCATCGCCAAGTCGCGCTGAAGGGAAACCCTTAGAGAATGGCGAACAGGACATAAGTCCGCCTGCCCGCCAGGTCCGAATTCTGCGGCAATTATAACATCTAAGATCAGGAGCCTGCAAAAGACATGTCCTTTCCGACAACCACCATTGGCGGCGTAGAGATATCGCGCCTGCTCATCGGCAGCAACACATTCCACGGGTTCTCCCACTTCAGCAAGGCCCGCGACAACTGGCTGAGGGAGCATTTCACACCTGAGCGCATCTACGAGGTCGCGAAGTACTGCGCCGAACAGGGCGTGAATGGCACCATCGCTATGCAACGCCGGGACTACGCTGAGATACTCCGGCAGGTCGAAAAGGACACCGGCGTGCACATCAACTACATCGCGACTCCCGCCGGGCAGACTCTCGCCGATCTCAAGCGGGGCGTCGACGAAGCCGCCGATCTTGGCTGCGACTTCTGCTGGCCTCATATGAGTTGGACGGATGTCCGCGTCCTGCCCGCCGAGAATCGCATCAACGAGGCACCTGAGGCTCTCGACTATATCCGCAAGAGGGGCATGATCCCGGGCTGGAGCACCCACCGGCCCGAGACCGTCGCTGTCTCGGACCGTGCAGGGTACGACTGCGAGGGCTACGTGCAAATGTTCAACGCTATCGGCTTCCTCTGCCAGATCGAGACCGACTGGGCCCGCAATGTCATCCGCGAGGCCAAGAAGCCCGTGGTCAGCATTAAGCCCCTGGGCGCAGGACGGATCATGCCGCCAACGGGGCTCGGGTTTGTATACTCGAATGTGAGACCAATAGACACCGTGGCCATCGGTATGATGTCTGTGCAGGAGGCCGCCGAGGACATTGAAATCGCGCGTCAGTGCATCGAGTCTGCCGGCGGCAGCCCGGAAGTCGAGCTTCAGCACACGCGCAGCAAGAACACGTTGAAGAGCGACTGACCCCGTGTCGCCACCTTCCATCTGAGGGGAACCATGGCAGCGATCCGGACCGCCGGCGCGACGATATACATTGAGACAGACTTGCTCACCGCTGAAGTGCACGCCGAAGGCTATGTGAGTGGTGTCGCGGCGGGAACGCTCCTTGACAAGACCACCGGGGCGCGTGATCTCGGCTTCGGTCTGGACATCGTCGACTTCCTGCTCGAGCCGCGCGCGGATGAGCCCGACGCCGAACACCCTTATCATGTGGGCGACGCCTTCCATGGCGACCTCGTGAAACGCTACGTCGAGCTACCGCAGATTTGTACCGGGGCGCGCGCCGTCGGGTTCGAGACTTTCGAGGGTCCCGATTGGGTCGCCGTGAAGCAATGGTTCACCTACCAGCAGGCCACCTATGGTCGGACGCCCGGGTCCTTGTGGGAGCAGACGCTCGTGTTCCGCGACGGGCTGCGCTACTTCATGTCTGCCGATCGGGTCACGAGTGCGAACACCGTCGACGAACTCACCTTGCGCATCGACATGCCCGGACACCTCAAGCACAGCGCCGGCAGCGAGTTCAGACAGATATACTTGAGCTATGACGGCGCGATCCAGTCGAGCGAGTTCATTGAGGACTTTGCACCCGACTCCCGTCACCTGTACCAGCGCGACGCCGCCAGCATCCCGGAGCGGATGATCCGTGCCTACCAGGTTGCTCTGGCGGGGTGCGAGGGACCATGGTTGGCCGGGATGACCCTGGACCCGGCGATCGTCTCCGAGGCCTGGTGCCACCAGCGCGGCTACGTGTGTTTCATCCAGGAGATAGGGTGTCTCCCCGTCGATGCAGGCGAGAGCTTCGGGGCGGCCTATATTGTCGGATGGTTCGATGATATCGACGGCATGCAGACGACCTATGACCAGTACAAGGGCGCCAGCGACATCCACATCGGCGACGAGCCCGAGTTCATCTGACGGTCGCTCTCGCCGGTCGCCCTGCTCGCGAGTGGTTGGTGTCTGGATCACGTCGGGAAGGGAATGATCGAATGTCCGAGAGATGGATATGTGGTATCTGCGGATACGTGCACAAGGGATCGGCGCCCCCCGACAAGTGTCCCACGTGCGGCGCCCCCTTCACAGCCTTCGAGAAGCGTGTCCTCAACCCCAAGGCCAAGTTCCGGAAAATCGAGATCATCGAGGAGCGTCCGGCCGGCTTCCGCTACGTGATCATCGGCAACAGCGCGGCGGGCCAGGCAGCCGCAACGGCCATCAATGCCCTCGACGACGACGGGGAGATCACCATCATCTCCGAGGAGAGCATCGGCCCCTACTCGAGGCCGATGCTCCCCGATCTGCTGGGTGGCATGGACCGCGACGACTTCCTCGCGGTGGGGGAGACCATCGCGACGGCCGGGGCGCCGGTACTAGCGGGCGAGACGGTCGAGCGGATCGACCCCGAGACGCGGAGGGTCATCTGCGCCAGTGGCGCCGAAGTGGCCTATGACGCCTTGCTCCTCGCCACAGGCTCCGCGCCGGTCCAGATTCCCTGGCCGGGCTCAGACACTGGCGGAATCGCTTACTTCCGTACGCTGGACGATGCGCAGCGGATTCTGGACGCCGCCGAGGGCGCCGAGCGTGCCGTCGTCGTTGGGGGTGGCCTGCTGGGCCTCGAGTTCGTCCGCGCCTTCCACCTGCGCGGCCTGAAGATCGCGCAGCTCGTCCGCGAAAGCCGCGTCGGGGCCCCCGGCCTCGACGAGGAAGCCGGCGGCATTATCCAGCAGGCTCTCGTCAACTGGGGTGTCGAACTGGCTCTCGAAGACGAGGTCGACAGTTTCGAGGCGACCGGCGGCAAGGTCTGTGCCGTGAAGACGAAAGCGGGGCGCACAATTGAGTGCGACCTCGTTGGGGTCGCCATCGGCGCCCGGCCTCGGGTGGATCTCGCGGAGAGCATTGGCCTGCAGGTGGACCGCGGAATTCTCGTGAACCGGCGCTTCCAGAGCTCGGCCCCGGACATCTACGCCGCTGGAGACGTCGCCCAGGCATACGACCGCGTGCGCGGAGCCCAGCGCGTCAACACATCCTGGCGGAACTCCAAGGAGCAGGGCGAGTTCGCGGGAATCTGCATGGCCGGGGGCGCCGGTGAGTATCCGGGCTCCGTCGCCATCAACTTCCAGCTCGCCGCCGGGCTGCCGTTCTGTGCTATGGGTATCGCCAATCCCCGCGACCCGGAGAACTTCGAGATCGCCTGCACCACCGACGAACAGGCCCTGACCTGGCGCAAGACCGTCATGCGTGACGGCGCCCTCGTGGG
>JALGSS010001034.1 GCA_029821745.1 Candidatus Zipacnadia bacterium | reverse complement strand
AAGCTGCTCACTTTCTACGCCGACAAGCCCTACGTGGAGATGATGCTCGCCAATCCCGTCGGGTTCGCGTGGAGCTACGATCGCGCCGAGAACTTCGCAAAGGACAAGGGCAACCCCGGGACCGCGTTCTTCTCAACCGGGCACAAGGAACCCGTCTGCCGCTCAGACGAGCAGATCCACGCCGAGGCCCGCGACGCAACGTGGGGAGCCAAGACGCGACCTGACGGCCTGCTCCTGGCCAATATCACGCCCGAGGTCAAGGCGACCCAGATGACCGGGCCCGGCGGCGGCTGGGGCGGCGTGGGTATCGAGCGCAGTGCCCCGGCGTCTCACTTCGTCATCCTCGCCGACAAGGTGGAGGGAGACCAGCCGGCACTGCTCAACGCGGTCCAGAGCTCCCTGGATATGCGCCACCAGCCGCGCCTGCGCATCGGCAAAGTCCAGACGCGCCCGGCGAAGTAGCCGAGAGGCCGCGCTGCGAATACCGAGACACCCGAGCGCCCCGCGCATTCCAGTGCGGGGCGTTTATGTTGGCGTACGGGGAATCGTCCGGCGCGACCAAGTCGGCAAATGCGCACGTGGGCTTCTGTAAATGCAGAAGGGCCGCGTGGATGTGCCGTTCAAGCCCCGGAGGCGAGGAGTAAGGCGCGCCCATGCAAGTTGAGTATCTCTTGAGCGAAAACTGCGCTAAGCGCGCGGTCCTGAAAAAATCTTGAAAAAAGGCTTGACTCTTGAGTAAGCCTTGAGTATACTGCCCACAATGACGGGACTGGGAAGGTCCTGCACCGTGTCACAAACCAGTCGCGCGACCGTCGGCGGATAGCCAAGCAACTCTCGCGGAGCGATCCGAACCGACGGGACTGGCACCGACACGGAAAAATCGATAGGAGGGCATTCAAATGCTCGAGATGGTCAGGTCTCTCTGGAAGGACGAAGAAGGATTGACGACTGTTGAGTACGCTCTGTTGCTCGCTCTGCTCGTGGTGGCCGCGATCGGTGTCTGGACCGCGTTCGGCGCGAAGATCCGCAATACCGTCACGGCCAGCACCAACGAATTCACCACCGCCGCCGACCCGAATTCCACCTAGACAGCCGAGGATCGTCTGACATCGGGTGTGCGGGGCACCCGGTCTACCAAGATGTTTTCTGCGGACAAAGCAAATTTTCCAGTCGCACTACGGGGCACGAGATGAAAGCGGCGGCGACCTGTCCCGCGAGGAGGTCGCCGCTGCTGCACAAATGCAGACTCGCGATCTCCTCGCGAGATGTTCGTCGGTCGGCAGCCCCGACGGGACGCATCGCGAGACACAGGGGCTGACAGATGGGCGCGATGGCGGTACTATATAGGTGGCTGCTCGCATCGTGAACACAGCGATCGTTGCACGGAGGTCACAAGGAGAACGATCCCATGTCGAGGGCACTTTATAGGTTCTGGTGTGACGAGGCCGGTACCGCTACTGTCGAGTACGCCCTCTTGCTGGTCGTAATCGTCGTGGGATCTCTGGGCGCATGGACCGGTCTCCGAGACAAGATGATCGAGGCCCTGCAAGGCGTGCAGGATTCCATCAGCGAGTGAGCGGCAGCGCCTTCCCGGGCGTTGCTCTTGCTATGGCATCTCAGTCCACCGATCTCAGCGACGGGTGACCCTCGGAATGATGTGGCTTTGCGCGGCCGTGATGTTCGTCATGGTCGGAATTGCGGTCGTCACGGACGTGCGAGGCGGCAAAATCTACAACTCGGTCACGCTCCCCGGCGCGATCACGGGCTTGGTCCTCAATGCCACCGCAGGCGGACTCAGCGCCTCCTCGGCATAGCGGTGGGCATCGGCGTCTTCCTGGTCAGTTCCCTCTTCGGCAGAATACTCGGCGGCGGCGACATAAAGTTATTGATGGCCATCGGCGCGATACAGGGCCCTGTCTTCATCCTGTGGACCATCGTGTACATGGCCCTCGCGGGCGGCGTCATGGCTATCGGCGTGATGATGTTCAACAGGGATTTGTTCGGCGGCCTTCGACGGCTCTTCGCGGGCATCACAATGCGGCTGTTCGCGAAGGTACCGATCGACGTCGCCGACAACAAGCCGACTACCCGGTTACCTTACGCACTTCCCATC
>JALGSS010000099.1 GCA_029821745.1 Candidatus Zipacnadia bacterium | reverse complement strand
AACCTGTCCCACTGGCACGCCTACGAGGACCGCGAGACGGGGAAAATCATCATCCCGATGGCCCGCGCGAGCAAGGGCTATAAGAGTCGGCACGCGGTCATCTACGTGGTCTCAGTGGCTGAGTAGTCGCCAGCGGAGAAAGGGCCTGTCGATTGCTACGAGCAAGCTTCCAGCTGATCGCCTTGGCGGGCCTCCGCAGAGGTGGCCTCACGCCTTCTCGCATTCCACAAGCAGGTAGTCGCACATCTCATGCATCCGGATGTTGACGAACCCACACTCGATCAGCCGCTCCACCCATTCCTCCCGCGAGAAGGCGAGGAAGCAGTGGAAGCCGTGCCTGATGAAGCCATCCGAGCCCACCAGGAAGTCCACGCACAAGAACCTGCCCTCGGGCTTCAGTAGCGTGTGGATGGCCTCCAGGCACGCCGGTTGATCGTCCATGCAATGCACGGCCTGACTGGAGACGACGTAGTCAAAGCGCTCGTGGGATTCGGCAAGTGTTGCTATGTCGATCTGCCGGAACTCGACATCTCCGCCTCGCCGAGTCGCCTCTTCTCGGGCTTCTCCAAGGCTATCTTTGGAGTAGTCGAAGGAGCCCGAGTCAATGCCGACTACACGGAAGCCGCGTTCGGCCAGTTTGAGTGCCAGGAAACCGGCGCCCGTCCCAACATCCAGCACACAAGCGTTCGCCGGGGCCGTCTCCAGCAACTCAACGAGTTTCTCAGCAGCTCTTTCTTTGCCGTCGGTTTCTTCCTGCTGCTTCCCGCGCTCGGCGAGGGTCTGCTTCCCACTGTCGGTAATCCGCCACTTGTACCCGCGTTTGGGTGGTCTCACCAGCCCGTCCTCGGCCAGTCCATCCAGGACCCTATCCATTTCGCTGCCTGCCGGCCATACCACGCCAGTGGTCCGATACGTGCGGTTGTCGGCGCTGCGCTGCTTGATCTGCTGGACTAGCTCCTGCTTAGTCTGTGCTTTCTCCGCAAGCAGAACCAGCAGATAGTACTTCAGGAACTCCCTGATGCTTGGGCCACTCCGCGTTCGTCGCATGGCTACTCTCCCTTGCGCCTGTTCAGCAGATGCTCTCTCATGGATCGGCCTCAGTCCGTGGCCCCGCTGGTGTAGGTTGTGTTGAGAAAAGGTCAGATAGCCGTGGGGTGTCCCGCAGAGCGGGACACCCCACGCCCATGATTGGTCTTTTTCAACACAACCGTGTCGGCCGGGCCTACTCCGCGGGCAGCAGGAACAGCCGCCCAGCTCCTGCGTCCAGAGACACTTGCAGGCCCGGCATCTCGGGGCTGTCATCCAGGACGGGGGCTTCGACGCCGGTCTCGGTGCTGACTTCCATGATCTGGGCGAGGTCCGCGTCGAACTCCACGGTCGGCCAGGCGCAATAGGCGCGTTCGTAGTTGTTCAGCAGCACCGCGCGCCGTCCGTCCGCGTGCCTGAACACGCCCAGCAGATACTCGGTGCCCTGTCCGGTGATGCTCTTGATGGGTGTGCCTGTCAGTGCCTCGGCCACATCGCCCTTAGTTGAGACGCGGTTCACGGAGACGCTGGTAAGCTGCATCAGCACGGGCCCCAGGTTTTTGAGTTCCGCATTGATGCGTTTGGCCTGGTAGTAGTGGCGGGTGCGGCGGCCGTCGGTCCGGATGATCGCGCCGCCCTTGGGGAACTCGCCGCTCACGGGCGTCCAGTAGCAGAAGTACAGCACGCCCTTCGCCCCGTAGGCCAGGGAGGTGTAGATCTGCCAGCGCAGGTCGGCCTCGGTCGGGTCATAGTGCGGGCCGAAGGGCATGGTGTTGAAGAAATTCCAGAAGGGGATATCCTCCTGGAGCGAGTACTTGCGCATGACCGCCAGGTTGCTGCAATAGCCGTCGCGACCGTCGGCGTTCGGCGCCAGCATCGGGTAGTAGTCCATGGACAAAACGTCGGTGCCGACTTCCTTGACGAACCGGGCCACGTGCTCATCGTACGTGGGCGCTCCCAGTTGCTTCGCGTTCGCGTAGTTCGGCAGCAAATTGATGTAGGCCAGTTTGCCGGGACGCGCCGCGCGAATAGCGTCCACGTCGGTCCTCAAACCCGCGAAGGCCGAGGTCGGCGGCTCATCGCGCATCATGTAGCCCCAGCAGCCGTCACCCTCCGGCAGTTGGTCCGGCGGCAGGCCCGCCCGAGACACGATGCCGCGCAGGCCGTACTTCTCGCACAGGTCGATCTGCTGCTTCACCTTCTCGGGAGTCCTGGCGCCAAAGCCTCCAATGACGATAGTGAAGTTGGCTTCGGCGATCTCGGCGTAACGCTCGTCGGCTTTGTCATCAAGGGGCGGATCAGGGGCGGATCGACCCAGAAACCGATCGCGAAACGGTCTTGCACGAAGGGCTCTGTCTGCTGTGCGGAAGCGACCATCGCAAGGCCTCCCAAGGCGAGGGTGGTCATGAGCAGGCAAACCGTGGCTCGGGTAACGCAAGTCATCAAGACACGTCTCCTTTGGTCAAGGACCAGTTGGTTCTCGTGCATCTTACGGAGCGGGAACGATACGGACCTCCAGCCCGACGACCTTCACGGTCTTGCCCTCGGCTGCGTTGATCGCGATGCGGGCACGCGCCTTGCCCCGCAGGGCGTTGAGAGGAATGCCGTACTCGACCAGCGCCACGTCCCCGCCGATTTCCTTACTGGAGTGGAACGGGGCGGCGATCTCGTTCACCTGCGCCTGCGGGGCCTCCAGCTTGGCCCCAGCTTCTTTGGAGACCCTGAGTTCAAGCGTGGCCTGACCGCCCTCGGCAGGTGCGGGACCAGTGGGTAGATCAAAGGCGAGTGTCCCGCCTTCGGCCGGCAGCGGCGCGACGTACCTCTCCCCGGGGCCGGTGATGTCACGCCAGGTGATCGCGTGTCGACGCGGGAGCTTCGTCAGCTCGTCCAGGGAAGACATCGCCCCCAGAGTCCGCCGGTAGCCCTCAGCACCCCACGTCGCGTTGCCGGAGATCCCAACGAAGTAGTTGAACAGGTAGACCGCGTCGGCGCCGTCGGCCAACACAGCGGTCGCAGCGCCGACAGCCTGCTCGGGTGTGACCGCACCCGCCGGTCCGCCCGGCAGTGGCCGACACAGGATTTCCAGGCCTCCGGCGAGGGTCACTCCGGTTCCGTCGAGCAGCGTCTGCCACTCTCCGAGAGGCATGTCATACTCCAGCGTTGCCCAACGCGGGGTCGCCACGATCAGGTCCACCAGACCCTCCTTCGCCCAATCCACCGCGTTCAGGCCCCATCCGTCGGCTACTTCCGGATGGGAAGGCACGCGAACCGCCAACCGTACCGGGTGGCCGCGACGCTCGCCGGCTTCGTCCGTGAGCTTCCGGACGCCACGCAGCCATTCCGTCAGAATCTTGGCGCCCTCGGCCTCCGCGCCCTCCTGGAACACGTACGGCTCGCGCATGAAGTCCAGTTCCAGACCGTCGATGTCGTACCGGTCCAGTGTCTCGACGATCAGGTCGCGGTACAGATCGCGCACCTCGGGGTGTGCGTAGTCCAGCCCGCGAGCATAGTAGCCCATGCTCCCGCCACGGAAGTACTTCGGATCGCGCCAGAACTCTCCATGGAAGGGGTGATCCAGATTGTCGTTCTCGTGCACGTCATTCATGCGCAAGGTTATCCAGGGGGAGATTCCTCGCTCACGACTGCGCGCGATCATGCGAGCCGGATAGTCCACGCCCTGATTGTGCATCGCCCACATGCCGTGGATTCCGCGCCGATAGCCAGGGACTCGGTCCTTGGGGATGGAACTGAAAAAGGGCTGGTCGTCCGGCCCTTCCGGATCATAGCCATCCCAGAACGCCTCCCAGACTCCACTGCGGTAGTTGGTCTTGCGCGAATTGGTGTTGCACATCAGGACGGTGACACCCGCGTCCGCGAGGGTGTCGACATATTGGTCCACGATAGCTCCGCCGTCGACGCCCTCCTTGATCGCGTGCGACCAGAAGATGTCCGTGCAGTCCTGATTGAAGAGCAGTCCCTCGAGCTTGGGCATGGGCTGTCCACTCCGTTCGGTCGGTTGCGGAGCCGCGTCCTGCGCCGCTCCCAGGCTGATGTTGCAGACGACAAGCAACACGAGCAGTATCGCCGTTGTACCAGCTTTCATAGAGGCCCTCCTCGGACCATCTCGCATGCCTGATCGTGCATCGGCGCGATCGGGCTCAGCGCACTCCTAATCTCTCCACAGGCTCTTGGTCGCGACATCCACCAACGCGCGCAAGTTCTCCAGCGACGTGTCCGGCGGCACCATGTCCCCGGCTGCCAGGATGTATCCATGCGGGCCGCCTTCGCGGCATTTCCGGATAGCCTCCGCGCGGACCTCCGCTGCCGTGCCCTGCGATAATGTGAGCGTATTCACGCCACCCATCAGCGCTACTTTGTGGCCGATCCTGCCCTTCGCATCGGCCACTGAGACTCCGCCGAGGGGGTCCAGGGGCTCGACAACATCGGCGCCCGTGTCGGCGAGCATTTCGAGGATCGGTTCCGAGTTGCCGCACACGTGAATGTAGATGAGGACGTCTTGTCCCTTGAAGTGCTCACAGACTTTGCGGTACGCGGGAAGGCAAAGCTGCTCGAAGTGCCAGGGACCGAGAAGGCTGCCGCTGGCCGATGGGTCTCCGATGTACAGGGCATCGATGCCGGTGGGCAGCAGCTTCTCAGCCCGGGCGATCACCGCATCCGCCTGCATATCCATCACGGCGGCCACGAAGTCGGGGCGCTCGATCAGGTCGATCATCCCCTGCTCGCGACCGCGCAGTACCGTGTAGGTGTTCATCGTGATTCCGCCGGGCGCTGAGGCGACGAACCGATCAGGCACTCGGCCGCGCGAGTTCCGCAGCCACTCGATCTTCTCGTCAGAGAGGTCATCCACCATGGCGTCGATCCTGCGGGCCGCTTCGCGCAAGTCCTCGACCGGCGCAGAGGGACGATCGAGGACGACACCCCCGCCGCCGAGAGTGTCAATTCGGCCCGTGCGCTGCCCCGTTTCGGGGTCGACGACGATCAACTCATCGCCAACACGCTCCACTTTGATCGGGTCGCTGGGCACAAACAGTCGCAGGCCGTCGCAATCGGCCAGCTCAACAAGCCGGATCACGGCGTCATAGATGAAGCTCGGGTCCTCGAGACAGTGCTTGAGCCCGTCGAGCCAATCGCCTCGCTCCTGGTTCGCGTGGATGCGCAGGGCGACATCGTGGCAGATCTGGGGCATCGTTGGGATGCGATCAGTGGGCTCTCGTCGCATCGCCGCGCGCATCAGTTCGCGGGGCGTCATCTCGGCTGGACGCATATCTGTGCTCATCTCACGCGATTTGGCGCCTACTTGAGCTCCAGGAACCCCGCATTGTCCGCGTTCCACGTGGCGTGGTTGGTGCCGACCCAGAGCACCCAGTCAGGCCCCGCGGTCTTGCGGACGGTCAGGCTGAAGGCGAACTTGGGCGTCTTCTCCGGGTCTATTCCCAGGGACGCCAGCGGAATTCGCCACTCAGTCGTCCAGCGGTCTTTGCCGACGATCTTCGCGGCATACTCAACGCCCACAGCCGCCGCTCTGACAGCCTCCATGGGAGCGCCCGCCTCGTCACTGCTGGCGAAATGCCCGGAGGGCCACCCGCGGAGAATGAGCAGCGGTGCCTTTCTTGCTGGTTCCGGGCTCCGGAAGGCCAATTCCACTGCATCATCGCTGCCCCAGGTGTTCCCGGGCCGCAAGGGCTCCGCGGGATCGATCTCGTTGTCCACCGCCACCAGCAGATGCGTCCCGTCGTGGTACAGCCAGGCGCGGCTCGGGGGCTTGATCGGCTCGCGATCCAGGCCCTGGGCGATGGGCATTGCAGCTTCCGCATCAAGGCCGCCCCACTCAGCGGGATTGAGGACGCCGTCTACGGTCACCTCCGCGTCAGTGCGCGTGACAGCGAAGGTCGGCCCGGGCACAAGGGCAACCGGCAGCTTCGCGGCTGTCTGAGGCTTGTACGGCGGCCGCACAGTCGTCTCCACCGGCCACGAGGCGCGCAGTTCGTCCTCATAGAGGCCGATCTTCTCCAGAGGAATCCTCTGAAAGCCCAGCTCCCAGGCCGGCGACTCGGGCTTGAGCCGGAAGTCCTCCTTGGCCGCATCCACGAACAGCGGGTCCACGCCGACGAGATTCTTCTCGAGCGTCACGCCGGGCCTCGCCTTACCCTCGATCTGGTCCCACGATCCCCCCCAGCAGATGTTACGGGTGACCAGATTGCCCCGGGGCTCGGCGTAGTTACCCTCCAGATAGGTCAGCAATTGTGGGTAGCGGCTGCGCCAGGGCTCTTCCTTGTAGGGCACGGCCTCCAGCCGCTGCTTCATGGTGGGCACAGACTTGTGGGCCCAGCCCATCATCCGCGCGTCCACGTGCAGGGCCGGCTTGCAGTCGACGAAGATGTTATTGTCCACCACGTTGTCGTGGCCGCCGCCGATGAACGCCGCCCGAGGGACCTTGTAGAACACATTCCCGTAGATGGTGGCCGAGCAGAACATATCGTCGAGGTACACGCCGTTGCAGCCCTTGTCATGGAACCCGTAGACGTGGTGGAAGTAGTTGTAGCGGATCATGTGTCCGCGCATCGCTGGGTTGTAGCCCGCGTACATGATCCCGGCGTCATTGGCCCCGTGGACCACGCTGTGGAACTCGTTGTACTCAAACAGGTGGTCATTGCCTCCCCACATGATCGCCATGTGAGGAGCGTCATTGAATAAGTTGTGCGTGACGCGATTGCCGACGCCATTCACCTGCACGCCGGGCTTGCAGATGGGGTTCCAGCGCCCGAACCTGTACATATGGCAGTTGTCCACGTACAGCCCTGCCGGCGTCAGGGTCTTCCGGTCGCCGCCGGACATGCTCACGCCGCCGCTGGCGAGGTTATACAGGTCACAGCCCACGATGCCGCTGTCTCGGCCACTGAGACTCACACCCCAATGACCCGTGTTGCGGATCACGGAGCGCTCCACGCGCACCCCGGTGACGTTCGACAGAGATAGTGCTGTGCTCCGGCAGCCCTCGAAGATCAGGCCGTTGAGACTGACGTGTGCGACATCCTTCATCTTCACGAGTGTAGGGACGACGGAGACCACGACTTCCGCATCCGTCAGAGGCGACGGCGGCCAGAAGTAGAGCAACCCGCTGTCGCGGTCGAGATACCACTCCCCCGGCTGGTCAAGCTCCGGCAGCAGGTTGTAGGCGTAGTAGTACATGCCCTTGCGGAAGCCAAAGCCGTGCTTGGGCTCGGGCTGGAGGGTGATGACGCGCTTCTCAGTGTCGATGCTCTCAATCTTCAGCCGCTGGTCGGCCCAGTCCCAGAACCAATACCCCTCCAGCATGATGTCTTTCTCATTGACCCAGCGCGCGGGGCGGTCACCTTCATAGCTGAAGATGCCCTCCATGCAGCCCTTAGTGCCGCGGATGTCCTTCGGCGTGGGACCGAGGACCTTCGGGATCTTCACGAAGCCCTCGTTGGGCCATCGGGCTAGAGTCATCGGCTCATCGGCGAAGAAGACCTCCAGACCAGGTGAGGACGCGCCCCATCGCTGGCCCGGGTCCATCTTGCCCAGGTCGGACACGCCGATGGCCCGCAAGTCGGCCTGGTAGACTTTCCCCTGCGCGGAGGCGTCCATGCGAGCCAGAACGGCCGGATCGGTCACAGGCTGCCAGCCTGTGACGACCTTGCCACCCACGAGGCGCACGGTCTCGCCGGGCCGCGAGCGGTAGACGACTGGACAGTCGGCAGTGCCGCTGTCCTCGGCGGTTAACTCGAAAGTTCGGGCAAGCTCGTAGATGCCGCCCCCGAACTCCACCACAATCGCGCCCTCTATCTGGGTTTCAGCCGCTTTGAGCGTGCGGACCTCGTCCCGCGCTCTCTCCAGGCTCCCGAAGGGACCATCGGTGCCCTCCTGGTTGGGCTCCGGCAGCGTCCCCGACCACGCGTCATTGCCTTCGGGCGAGACATACAGCGCGCGTGCGGCGTGGCCGGCCGACGTAGCGCAAGCGAGGGTCAACATGGCGAGGAGTACCCCCAGTCGGCGTGTATGTGGCATTCCCGTCACTCCCTGAAGCAGCTCTGTATTCAGCGCTTCGGCGCTCTCGGGCGCGCGCCCTGGTCATTGAGCCCATCCGGCCCGGGCGTCGCTGCCCACTACTTTCCCGCTCTCCTTACGGTTCCCCTTCACACACGCACATGATTCCACACAAAGAAGTGCGCTCGAAGCGCGAACACGGCGAAGGTAGCCCTGCAGCGTCCGGAGAAGTCACCCTCATAGACGTTCCAGCTCGGCCGGAACCACGCCGTTCCCACGCCCGGCCGCGAGCCTCAATAGGAGTATAGATGAGACTGGCCTGCCTTGCCGCCCTACTGTGCGCCGTCGTCCTCCCATCCTGGGGGGCTGACCGGCTGCCCGACCTCGTGATCAACGGCGACTTCGAGGCCGGCCTGCGCGGGTTCGCGGGGCATCAGGGAGCAGCGGTAGTGACACAGGATCCACGGTCCGGAGAGCGCTGCGTGCGGATCGACGGTGTCATGGACAAGAACAGCTTCGTCCAGCAGTCCGTGGCCGTCGAGCCGGGCCGCGAGTATGACTTCGTGGTGTGGTCGCGCTGCGAGGACGTGCCTGCTGATGCCGACTGCAAGGCCTACTACAACGTCTTCGCGGGCGAAGAGGTGCTGGCGAGCATTGCCCCTCTCCCGCGCATCAACGAAACGCGCCCCTGGACACGTCAGGCGGCTCGCGTGCGGATGCCGGAGGGAGCCGACCGGGCACTGCTGACACTCCAACTCCACGAGTCCACCGGCACCGTCTGGTTCGACGATCTGTCCTTCGTCCCTGTGGCTACGGAGGAGGAGGAGGCACGCTGGGAGAGCCAGGCGACGGCTCAGGCCGAGATGATCGCCGGCGCTCAACGGATGGCCCGAACGGCCCCCGAAATCGCCCCGGGCGTCCAGGCGCAGGAGAGCGAAGACGGCCTGTTCCTATGCAACTCAAGTCTCGCGCTGATGTTCGCCGGACCATCGGGCGCCTTCGGGCTGCGGGGCCTCGTCGATCTCGAAGCAGAGCGCAGTTTCATCGTTCCCGGGTTCGGCGACGCGATCTTCCGCGTGGAATTGCGGCCCAAGCAGCCCTACCACTATGCAGCGCCTGTGGTGTATTCATCTTTCACCCCCGCCTCCGGCTGCTCTTCGGAACTTGCACGCGACGGAGAGGACGCGCTCTTGACGTTGCGCTGGGACGCCGTTCCCGCGGGCGAGATACCCGCGATTGACGCCGAGGCCACGATTCGGTTGGGAGCGACGGGGGCCGCCAGATGGAAACTGACGGTCAAGAGCCACCTCAAGGGGTGCGGCATCTGGTTGGTGGATTTCCCCCGCATCCCGGGACTCGGCGCCTCGGGGGATAATGCGCCGCTAACTGACTACCTGGCTATCTCCAACGGGCAGGGCTGGCGCTGGCCCGACCCACGCCGCACGATTGACTACGGTGAGGGCTGGGCTGACTACCCCGGTGGCGGGAAGTCCATGCAGTTCGAGGCGTATTGCGTCGGTGACGCGACGCAGGGCGGGCTCTATCTCGCCACGGAAGACCCTCGGGGCTTCCGCAAATCTGTCCTGTACGAGGCGCGGGGCGACGTCTTCTCCTACGCTCTGCGCAACTACCCACCCGACATGGGCCGCACAGACACATACGAGATGTCCTACGCGGCGGCGATCGGTGTGTTCCCGGGCGACTGGTGGGACGCCGCCCAGATCTACCGAACGTGGGCGCTGAAGCAGCCATGGTCCGCCGCCGGGCCGATGCAGGAGAGGAAAACCACGCCGGAGTGGTTCAAGCAAATCGCTGCGTGGGCTCAGGGCGACCTGCCGGGCCAGGAGTTCGCCGAGATGGCGGTCCAGGCCGAGAGGGCCATTCGCTTCGCGCAGACTGTCGGGGCGCCGACGATGTTCCACGCCTACATGTGGCAGGCTTCCGACGCCCACGACAAGGGCTACCCATTCATGCTGCCCCCGAAGCCGGGGGCAGCCGCGTTCTTCACGCTCCTGCGCTCTGCCGGCGTTCGCACCGCCCCGTATCTCAACATCTACTCCGCAGACGCGGGGGATCCACGGTTCGAGACGGAAGACCTGAAGCCCTTGGCGATGCGAACCGCAGAGGGAGGAATGGCCGGCAATCCGGAGCATCTAGTGGCCATGTGCCCCGCGTCGAAGCGCTGGCAGGAGCTTCTGGCCCGTCAGTTCGAGGGCACTCTCGATGCGCTGCCCACGGATGGCCTGTATTTGGACCAGCTCACGGGCCATCCATACCTGTGCTTTGACCCCGATCATGGGCACCCGTTGGGCGGCGGCGACCATTTCAGCCAGGGAGTCCGGCAGATCTGCCGGGCCGCTCGCAAAGCGCTGGTGGAGAAGTGTCCCGAGGGCATCCTGTTCGGAGAGAACACGTCGGAGGCCTACAATGACCTCGTGGACGCCCACCTGACCTGGGCGGAGATGCACTGCGACCGCCTGCTGCCGCTGTACCAGGCGGTATACGCCGACTACATCATTCGCTGCGGCCTGTTCATGGGCCGGCCTGACATGTCGAGGGGTAGCGCGGGGTACTACTCGAAGCTCGCGTGGGGGTTCACAACGGGGGAGCAACTGGGGTGGGTGATGTTCGGCATCCTGAAGGACTTCGACGCGGCGAAGTACGCTCCCCAGCGCAAGTACCTGCATGATCTTGCGGCCTGCCGGTCGGCGGCGCTGGACTTCCTCGCCTTCGGCCAGTATCTGCGCCCCCTGGATTTCGGCCAGGTCCCGGTCCCCGTGCGATGGGACGACTGGTCGACACCCCGCGAAGGGGCGTTCCCCCCGGTTCTCAACAGCGTCTGGCGCGCCGCGGACGGACGCATCGGCGTCGTCCTCGCCAACTGGACTGCGTCGGAACAGGCCGTGTTGGTTCCCATCTCGGAGGAATGGCAACTCCGGGAGAGCGTTCAGTGGCGTGCGTGCGTGGACGGAACCTGGGGCCAGTTGGCCCCCGCGGAAGGCGCAGGCGTGCCGGTCACTTTGCCCGCCCACAGCGCGACGATAATCGAGTTGCGGGCGCCTCTGCTCGCCGATCCAGGGGACACGGATCCGGCCCCAACCGCTGCTCAACCCGCCTCAGTAGTCTCGCCGTAATTGCCTTCCTCGCGCCAAATGTCCAGCATCAACTCGTACCGCGACAATCTCATGCCGGTATAGATGCAATTGCTCGTCGAGAAGATGTAGCCACCGCCCGGCATCCCGTGCCGGAGCGCGTAGCTGCACGACTCGCGCACCTCGTCTTCTGTCCCCGTGTCCAGCAGACCGCAGTTGACGTTACCGATGAGACACAGGCGGCTTCCGTACAACCGCTTGATCTCAGCAATATCCACGCCTGCCTGAGGATCCAGGGAATGCAGAGCGTGGGGATTGCACTCCACCAGTTGGTCCACGATAGGCATGATGTTGCCGTCGGTGTGCTTAATCACGTAGAAGCCCATGTCTCGCTCGGCCTGTACCAGCCGCGCCAGGTAGGGCGTCACGAACTCGCTGAACTGGCTCGGACTCAGGAACGGGCCCGTATTGAGGCAGTAGTCGGCGCATAGTGCCAGACCGTCGAGGCCACCGTGAGCCTGCAGGCGCTCCAGCGTCGCGATCTGACCGTCGACCATGGCGGCTGCCTGCGCCTTGAGGCCGTCCGGATCGTCGACCATGCGGTAGGAGAAATCCGCCATCGCGCCCCCGCCGGGGATGCTGAATGTGGCGTCTCCGTGGAGCATGAGGAAGTACGTGTCCCCGGACTTCTCTCGCACCGCATCAATGAGCTGGAGTACCACCTCGGGCCGCCCAGGGTTCGGGTGCAGGAAGATCGCGCTGTGCTCGTAGCGCTCCGCCGTGGCGATGTGCAGATCGGCCATGTCGGCGATATGCAGTTGGCGCTCTTTCTCCTCCATCTGGTCCCACTGCCCGTAGCCTCGATGGCTGGGATGGACCTTGCCGAAGGCCTCCATGGTCAGGAAGAAGACCAGCTCGAAATGCGGGACGCGCCCGGTCAGTGGCTCGCGGTTCAGTGCGGCAATGAAGCGCTCTCGAGGTGTCATGGTTGCGCGACTCCTTGGTTCTTGTCTGTTCGGTGAGCGTCAGTTCCCGAGGTAAGAGACGATGCCAACGACGACATCGGAGTTCTCTCCGGCCCAGGCAGTTCCCCCTGTGCTTCCGCCCCGCCTACGAACCGTATCACTCCAGCGTCAACTCCGCGAGCCTCGCAGTGTCATGGAAGCCACTGGCAAAGGTAGGCGCCCAGGCCATGAGGTCGCTGGCCCCGGGGCGTGCCCGGTACAGGTTCGCGTATAGCTTCCCGCCCTGTTTCGCGCCTCCGGGGAGCAGCTTGGCCAGAGGCAAGAGGTCACGCGCGCGCCACTGTCCCACACGTCATCGTCCTCGCCGCGTGCATTGCCCACCACCGCGCCCTCGGGTCCGACGCAAAGCTGCCGGTGGGAGCTGCTCCCGCGCTTCCGCGCGAAGAACGCCTCCCAGTCGTCACCGTCATAGATCATGCCCGTCGCCGCAAGCTTGCTCGGGTCGATGTAGTCGGTGAGTTGCAGGTAGAGGTACTCACCATCGGCTCTCGATCTTCCGGGGCCGCTTCGAGCCGTCCAGGCCGCCCCACGTTCCGAGGTCCTTCGCCCGCGACCAATCCACGTTGGCCACGTCACCACCGGCCGGGCGAATTCTCGGCACTGTCACCTGCGGCGGCGGCTTCAGGCGGTCCTTCATGTGTTCGTCATAGCGCTTCCGACCTGCGACCATGTAATCCCACTGACCCTTCTCGAATAGCGCCACGCGCGCCTTTTCCTCGGGCGTCGATGCAGCAGCCTTCGCATGCGCCATCAAGGCCGCCATCTGGGTCATGCGCGACGGGGTCCCGAGCGATTCCCACGCGAGCAGCTCGGTCTGGTGCTGGTGCCCCGGGGACCTGCGAATCGTCGCCGGGTAGTACTTCGGGTTCGAGAAGAGGTCTTCGATCCGGTTGTACAGGGCCTGCATCGGCTTGGCCGCTGCTCCGTAGTAGCGCTCGAAGAACTCGTCGATGAGCGCATCCCCGTCCAGCGTCGGGTCATCGGCGAGCTTCAGGGTCACGTAGAACTCGAGTTGGTCCATCAGGTAGCTCTCCCGGAACTCGCTCGAGTGCTCCATGAAGATGCCCCGGATGTTCGCCTGCCGGTACAGGTCCATCTGCTTCACTACGCTATGCGCGAAGTAACCGGGGAAGTAGCCGAAGTTGCCGTAGTTCGCGTTGAGCGCGGGGAAGTTGTAGTAGAGCCACAAGTACATGGGGCGGTTCGGCCCGGCGGCGCGCCACTGGTTGAGGACTTTGCGGTCATTCACCTCCATCGAAGGGCACCACCAATTGCGGGTGTGCAGACACAGTTGCATCAGCACATTCGGCGCCAGATCGACGGTCTCGGGGTAGTACGCGTAGTCGGAGTACGCGAGGGCCCCGATCCACTTGTCCGGGTGCGTCTTCCCCACTTCCCGCGCCACCTTGTTCACGAACCCGAAGATGTA
>JALGSS010001033.1 GCA_029821745.1 Candidatus Zipacnadia bacterium | reverse complement strand
GCACTCTCGCACGGCACTACGCCGTCAGTCCGAGTAGCGTCCGAACTCCTTGCAGGCCTCGTACATCGCGCGGACGTTCTCCGGCGGCGTGCCCGGGGCAAGATTGTTACCCTCGCGCAAGATGAATCTGCCACCCTCTGTGATACCCGATTCGAGTATGCGTTTCGTCTCCTGTCTGATGGACGCCGGCGTGCCACACCTGAGCACCTCGACATGCGGGCCGCCCTGAATTGTGACATCCGGGCCGAGCTCCCGGCGCAGCCATCCGTGGTCCACCGGGAACCCGGTGTCGAAGGTCATGACCCGCAGCTCATCGCGAATCGTCTTGAACAGATGGGTCGCGTCCCCGCACAAGTGGATCGAGTTCGGTCCATCCGGACCGAACTCGTCGTACAAACGCCGGTGATACGGTAGCACCAACTCACGATAGCTGTCACCGGACAGCAACTGGATACTGTCGTCCGCATATCCCCATACTGTACTCTCTCTGGGTTGCCCAAGCCGTTCGCGGAAGGCATAGATGCGCTGGATCGTGGCCTCCGTGATCAACTCCATGAGCGCGTGGTGGAACTCGGGGTCGACATACATATCCAGACACAGTTCCGTGGGGAACTCGGGGTCGACATACATATCCAGACACAGTTCCGTGGGCCCCCTCAGCGCGCACGCCATCGTGAAGACCCCGTCCGCGCCGGCCCCGGGCAACCCGGCGACCTGCACGGGCCTGCTGTGGAACTCGCAGTGCTTCGCCTTCTCCTGGAAGTGCCCGTAGTACTCCCAGGCGCGCCCCATCCAGCCTCCGAAAGGGTCCGGCGGGCCCTGCTCGATGAACTCCCACTTGTTCTCATCGGTCAAGAACGGCGGCGTATCCGGTACATCGCCATCGATGAACCGCAGATCCGAACCATACCATAGCTGCTCATAGCTGTTCTGCAGGTCCACGTGAATTGCCCACGCGTCGGGCACGCCGAGCTCAACATCCTGCACCAAGTTGTGCCGGATCCAGTGCTGGTGCTGAAGCTGCATCTCGAACATAACGTCGGGGTCGGTGAAGTACTGCTCGTACGTGTAGCCCAGTTGGTTGGCTTCCACGCTCAGCACCGTGAACCGAGACGATATGCCCAGGATCATGGGCACGCGAATCGGCTTACCCGACCGATAGGCTTCCCAGACTTCCCTCACTTCCGCATTGTGGGCGTCGAAATCGATGTTGAGCGCCACAACTCGTGACCTGCCTTCCGGACTTCTCAATGATCCAGCGTGGTCTATGCCAAAGTGACCATGAGCTGCTGGCCCTCGTGGATGACCACCGGGTCCGTGAAGGTGATGACCACATTGTCCTTCTGCTTCTTCGCCGATGCCGCGACGACTTCCCCGTCAAGGTCGACGGCCAGATCACCGTCAGCGGTCATGGCCGCGAATAGCGTGCAGAGCTCCAGTTCGCCCTTGACGAGGGTGATGGAGAGATGGGTCCCACCGCCCTTGACTTCCTGGCTATACGAGCCCCAGCCCGAGCCTACCGAGAAGAAGCATTGGAAGCGGTTCTCGTTGATCCGTGGGGCGAAGCCGATGCGCTTCTCGGGGGCCGAGTACGAGAATCCGGCAAGCGCCAGCATCACCGAGTAGCTCGCGAGGGAGCGCGCGTAGTGGTGGCCACACTCGAATTCGTCCCACGGGTTGCGACGCTCACCGGTATGACGGTCGCGCACGCCCTTCACGATCGCCAGACCTTCCTCCACGAAGCCCTCGTAGACCAGGTGGCTCGCGACCTGGTACTCGATGCCGCACCACACCTCATCGCAGAACCAGAACGGATCGCCGGGCCGCTCGCCCTTGGGCCACGTACCGATGATAAGCCCCGCCTCATCATTGAGGGCGTAGATGCGCAGGGAGCAGAAGTGATCACTCAGATCCGGCAGCCAGTTGTGCTTGAAGATGTACTGGAGCGTCTTACGCACGTTCTTGCGCTGGTACAAGTACCCCAGACCCAGCATCTCCGCGTACCATTGGCCAATCAACTGATCCGACAGGCAGCCCTTCCCAAACTGCCACTTGGGCCAGGACCTGAACCTGCTGTCCGGCCCCGTGCCATGCATGTTCCTGTTCTGCAGATGCTCGGGCCAGGGCTCGTTCGCCTTCGGGTTGACGATCTGCTCGTAGTACTGCCCGTTGAACATTGTCTCATCGGACAGCTTCGACCCGCTATTGAAGACTTCCCGGTACTCATCGGCCATCTCGTCTTCGCCCAGGTACCGCGCAATGGTCTCGGCGGCCCGCAACGCACCAAGGTACAGGCTGCCGCACATCGTGTTGGCCCCGTACCATTCCTGGTCATACGTGTTGTGCTGCATCCCCTCCATCACGCCATCCTTGTCCGCATCCCAGTACTTCCAGGCGAACTCCAGGGCCTGTTTCATCTTCGGCCAGATCATCTTCAGCCATTCATCGTCCCCCGAGATCAGCCACTCCCGGTAGACCTGGATCACCGTGCCCATCTGTCCGTCGGCGGCCGGATGGAAGCCGTCCGTGCCCTTCGTTCCCAGAGGCAGGGGCATCCGGAAGCACACGAA
>JALGSS010001032.1 GCA_029821745.1 Candidatus Zipacnadia bacterium | reverse complement strand
GGCCCTGCCGATTGTGCGACATCGGCACCCCACGGCTATCCCGCGTTTCTCAACACAACCAGGACGTCCCGCCGACAGACGCAAGACAGATACATAACGGGGTCGTGCAAGGCCACAGCTTCGCGGACCGGCACGACCCCGTTTCGGTTCTCCCTCAGCTTCCCCGGACTGGCGGCTTCGACCCGCTACTGTGCCGCGAGGTCCTTCAGACGCCGCACCGGCTGATCCCCGGCAAGGTACAGGTCATCCCCCGCGAAACACATCCGGCCAACGCGGCCGTCAGGGCCCTTCACGTAGTCCCAGTGGTCCGTACCACCGGTCCAGGCGAAACGCAGGCAAGCGGGCAGCTTCTTCGTGAACAGCACGTCTCCGGTCCGTATGTCGACTCCGTACAGGATTCCGCCACCATTCACCTCAGGGTCCTCCGTAGTCCCCAGCAGCAGCCCCGGAGACACTTCGACCACGGGACCCGCCTTCGATGCATTGGTGACAGGCACGAAGTCGCGGACGACCTGCTGAGTCTGCGTGTCCCACACGAACAGCTTCGCGCTCTCCGGCTGAAAGTTGTCCCTTAACTCATCATTCGTCGTCTTCGTCGATGCGACGATGTACCTGCCGTCCAGCGCGGGAGTCACCCAGTAGATGCGATAGGCGCTGAAGGGACGCCACAGGCCATCATGCTCGCCTGTCTTCGGGTCGATCCAGCCGAGGCCGCCTCCGGCGTAATCGCGGATGCCCGCGCCCCCGAAGTAGATGCGCCCGTCGCCGCCCAGCGCCGCGCTGAACATCTTCTTCACGCGGGTCTGCTTGAACAGGGCCGGGACCACCCGGTGAGGATTGCCGTCAGGGGAACTGATCTTGGGAGGGTCTTGCCCGGGCGGGCCGCCCCGGAGCACGGTCCACGGTCGAGACGGGTCGAACACGTCCACGGGGCCGCTGGGATAGCCGCTCCAGTAGAGCTTGTCGCCGTGCACGGCAAGAGCGTAGATGCTCGGGCCGCCATTGCCGAGGGCAGTGCCTTCGCCTGTCGCGGGATCAAACAGGAAGCGGCCGCTGTAGGCCTGGGCGGTGCCGAAAAGCCTGCCGTCCGGCAGCGGAGCCAGACGGTGGATCGCGAGAGGATATGTCTCCACGCCGGGCAGCTCGATGCGCTCCCAGCCGAGGTCCTCGGCCGCGACGTCCGCTGGGGCCGGCTTCGGTGCCTGCGCCGCATCCTCGGCGGAGCGCCACCACAGGTAGGCCTTCCCGTCCGTGGGGTCAACCTGCCCGCGATACACTTCCGGCTTCCGAGGAGCCTTGTCCCAGGGCGACTCGAACGGGGTCCACGGCGGGTCATTGCCGGTCTTCGGGATCATCTCGCCGTGGTAGAGCCAGTAGTGCTTCCGCTCCGCGCCGGGCTCGTGTTGGATCGACGCGCGAGCCCCACCGTTCATCGGCGAGACGGAGATGTCGCCGCCGGGCTTCGTCTCGGCAAGCAGCGTCTGCTCGCCGGTCTTGATGTTGACTGCCATTAGGTACCAGGGGATCTTCCCGCTGGCAATGTAGATGAACTGGTCGTCAACGCCGATCCAGTACCCCCATGCGCCATGGGGAGCGTGGTCGGGTCCGATGGGGCCATAGTCGCGGACAACCTTGCCCGTCTTCCAATCGAAACAGTAGGCGCCCGCCTTGTTGGGATTGCGGTAGTTGCCGGCTCCGTAGATGAGGTTGTCGGGGCCGAGGGCCAGACGCCGCGTCTCGCCGACGAGATCCGGCACGATGATGCCCCTGTCTTCCAGGAGATTGGTCGCCGGGTCGTAGACGAACAGGTTCATCCCGGCGTTCCAGTCCGGGGTGACGATGTAGTACTTGCCGTCGGGAGCAAGCATCCCACCGTGCATGTGGATCTGGCGACGGTCCGGGAAGCGCTGCTTGACCACCTGGCCCGTTCCCAGATCGCACGCGTAGAGCCACGTCGGCCCGGAGTACGCCTTGAAGTACCACTGGAGGGCGTCGTACGTCTTGCCGTCGGGGTTGGGGATAAGCTGGAAGGTCCAGCTCGTGACTCCCCGAGCCGGCGCGGCCAGAGCCTCCGGCTCGAGCTTGGGCGCGGCGGCGAGAGCGTCCTTGAGGTCAGGCTGGTCGATCGCCCGCCACTCATCCGCCGCGGGTCCTCCGACGCCGAACATCAAGACGACAAGCAGCATCCCCAGCACGGTTCTGGACATCGCGCACCTCCCGAGGGCCTGCGGAGCCTCCGTGTCGAGGG
>JALGSS010001031.1 GCA_029821745.1 Candidatus Zipacnadia bacterium | reverse complement strand
CCGGGCACCGGCGCCGCGATGGACGGGACGCGCTTGCCGAAATGGGTGGCGCACAGCGCCTGGGCGTGGGAGTCCCGGGTCACGGTGCAGTCGATGACGCTCTCGGGATCGAAGGACGGGAACAGCGTCCGCAGACCGGTGAGAAGACTGGCGACCAACTCCCTCTCGTCCAGGATGAAGCGCGGGTCATCAACCGGCATGTACAGCGGGATATACACGAGCGCTTCACCGTTCAGCTCGGGGCACGGGTTGAGGTTGGTGTGCTCGATGAACCCGCTCAGCGGCGCCCGCGGGTCGTTCACGTTGACCCAGAACTCCGACGTGACCTTGTGAGATAGCCGGATCAGCAGACAGACGACACCGAGGAACGGGATCTCTGAGAGGGTGTGGGCGTAATCTGCAGCCGTGTGCGGCAGCAGGTCAGTAAGCGCCGGCAGAGGCACCGTCGAGATCACCGCGTCGACTGCAAGCTCTCCGCCGTCGGTCGCGACACCCGTGGCTCTTCCGTCCTTCTCCATGATCTGCCTGACCGGGGTACCGAGGTGTATCTCGCCGCCCGCGTCTTGAATGCGACCGGCCAGCGCCTGCAGCAGCGTGCCGGTGCCGCCGTCGAGGTACCCGAGTTGATCCGGGCGGAAGATGCTGCGACGCGAGGTGATGACGCGGTGGATCCGGTGCCAGATCCAGGGGGCCGAGACCCTGTCCGCCTCAGCGCCGAACTTCATCTGCAGCAGGGGCAGCCAGATCATCTCGTAGGCCTCGCGCCCCATGCTCTTCACGAGCCACTCCTCCGCCGTCATGTGCTCGATCTGTTCCCATTGCGTGAACCGCCGGGCCCGCATCCCCTGGAGCCCGAAGCGAACCCGGGACAGGAGAGAAATGGGGGAGAAGCCCAGGATATCGAAGGGCGTGGTGAATGGATGCAGGCGGCCGGCGGCGAAGTAACTCGTCGGGCCGGGCGCCCAGCGCAGGCTTGATGCAATGCCGAGGCGCTCCACCATCTCCGTCAGGTAGCGGTCCGCGGCGCAGATGAAATGGTAGTAGCGGTCGACGGGGTGGCCGTCGATGAGAATGGAGCGGGCGAGACCACCGATCTGGTCTCGCTGCTCGAACACGCTGACCTTACATCCGGCTTGGGATAGCTCGTAGGCGGCGGTGAGACCCGCGGGCCCGGCTCCGACGATGGCTACGTGGTGGTCAGATGGCATTACTCAGCTCTCTTGGCGTGCGATGGGCTGATACAAGGCGGCATGGGGATCAGTCCGACCAGTCGAGGCGGAAGGACTCGGGGCGCCTGGTTCCGGGCGCATGGAACGGTACGCGATACGGTGAGCCGTCAGCCGTTCGCGAGAGATCGAAGATCTGGAAGGTGGCGTCCTCGCGGGCACACTCGAATGTGTCCTCAAGATACTCCTGGATCAATGGCTGCGCAGTGTGGTCGGTCACCTTGAAGTAGACCGCCCACTTCCCCCCGCGCCTGATACGAGAGTCGATATATGCCGGCCCCGGCGCATCCTCGGGGGGCACGGTGCTCGCCGACTTGCCGAAACCCTCGCGCCCGACCCAGCCAGGGCGGTCGAAGTAATACAGGCACCCATACCCGGCCGGGAAGATCATCACCGGGGCTTCTGATGGGTCCAGTTTTTTGAGGGCCGCCGATGCGTCGTGGATGGGCATGAAGCGCTGGAACATCGGCTCCACCCCCCACACGCACAATGCAAGGAACATGGCCAGCAGGATGCCGGAAAGGTACTGGGAGAAGCGGCGTGACTCGGCGAGTTTTTCCCACCCAATGCCCACGAGAGCGGCGGCAGGCGGCAGAATATGGAGCTGGTAGTAGTTCTGGCGCCGGAGACCACGACCATGTAAAGCGCAACGGTGCCGAGCCAGATGTGGAACAGGTTCGGGCGGAACCTGCCCTCCTTCAGCGCCAGCAGACCCATGGGCAACAGCACAACGCCGATCGCCGTCAGGTGCTGGTGGACGAACCGCGTCGCCATCAACGAGTAGTTGCCGGGCTTCAGGAAATCCCCCACGGAGAACCACATGCCGCCCTGGAGACCCACGCCGACGGTGAAGTAGTCTCTGCCGATGTTGAAGTGCGCGTGGGCATAGTACGCGAATGCCGGCAGCATGGTGATCGCGGCCAGGCCCCACAGGCTTTGCTGCATCAGCACCCGGTCGCCGTAGCGTCGGTGGGCGAGGCCCGCAAGTGGGATGATGAGCATCAAGGTCGGCAGCTTGACCAGGAAGCACAATGCCCCGCAGATCGCCGTCCAGACGAAGTGCTTCTGCGATTCTGTCTGCAGGTACAAGGAGAACGCGTAGATGAGCGCGATGGAGAAGAAGAGCATGAGCGGCTCGGACATCAGCACGCGGGAGAAGTACCAGTTCGACGGGACGAAGGCGAAGAAGATGAGCCCGTAGGTCGCCGCGGCCGGGCT
>JALGSS010001030.1 GCA_029821745.1 Candidatus Zipacnadia bacterium | reverse complement strand
AGGAGAGACTTCGCATGAACTGCATCTGGATCACCGTCGACAGCTTCCGGCAAGACCACGTGAATTGCTACAGACCGGAGGGCACCACCGACCCGACAGGCGACAGCATGACGGTTCACACGCCGAACCTGGACCGCCTCGCCGCCGAAGGAGTCCTGTGCGAGCGGCTGCGGAACGAGGCGCTGCCCACGGTCCCGGCCCGACGGGGCATCTTCACCGGGCGCCGCGTGTTCCCGTTCGCCGAGCGCCGCGTGTTCCCGTTCGCCGAGGAGCCGCCTCAGAAGGGGATGTACATCACGCTTCCCGGCTGGAGGCCCATTCGCCAGGATGATGTCACCGTGGCCGAGCACCTGTCCGAACAGGGCTATACATGCGGTCTCGTGTGCGATGTATACCACCTGATGAAGCCGTCGCAGAACTTCCATCGGGGGTTCCAGAGCTTCCAGTGGCCCGCGGGGTATGTGGACGAGTATCTCAAGGAAGGCACCGAACTCAACGAGAACCGGGGCCGCGTCCTGAACCAGTACTTGCAGAACCAGCAGTATCGCGCAGGCGACGGAGATTTCCAGGCTGCGAAGACGTTCCGCCGAGCCATCGAGTGGCTGGAGCGCAACAAGGATACCGAAGACTTCTACCTCCACGTAGAGAGCTTCGACCCCCACGAGCCCTGGGAGGCCCCGCAGGAGTTCCTCGACCTGTATGATCCCGACTGGGACGGCCCGAAGCTCATCTACGGCAATATCTACCGGCGCAATGAGTTGACCGATGCCGAGCACCATCACGTACGGGCGCGGTACGCCGCTGAATGCAGTCTCGTGGACCATTGGGTGGGAGAGCTTCTCGACGCGGTGGAGCGCTTGGGGATGGCCGACAACACATTGATCATCCTCATGTCCGACCACGGGAAGATCATCGGCGAGTGGAACTGCTACGGGATGCCCCCAAGCTGCACCGGACTCGAACTGAATGCGGTCCCCTGCATCCTGCGCCACCCGTCAGCCGAGAATGCGGGAACGCGCTTTGGCAGTTGGCTGTACAACACCGATCTCACCGGGACGATGCTGGAACTGATGGGCGTTGACCCGAAGCCGCGAACCGACGGCGAGAACTTCTGGCCTGCCGTCAGCGGCAACGCTGAGTTCCGCGACCACGCCGTTGTCGGGCACGGCGAGTTCATCTCCTGCTGGCAGGATGACTGGCTCTACCTGGTCAACACAAAGGAGAACACGGCGGCCTTGTACGATCTCGCCGACGATCCCTTCCGCCAGACCGACGTGGGCGACAGGTACGCGGACACACGGAACGCGATGAAGACCATGGTGGAGGCTGTGACCGAGGCCCCGCGCGAGGCATAGCGCGAAGTCCCGGTCGCTTGAGTGATACGCGAAATGAGAGCCGCGCGGCATGTTGCAGCCGCGCGGCTCTTTGTGTTCGGCATCCGGGCGACGGATCGTGTCGGGCCGTGCGCACCGCATCACTCACCCAGCAGCTTCACGGACTTCGTCCGGCAGCCCGTGAGCACGAGTTCCGCCTTCTGCGCCGTCTCCAACCGAATCTCAACCATCCCCCGCGCGAAGTTGCCGGTCCAGCCGTCGCCTGCGGTCAGATCATCGTTCCGCACGAGGAGCTGTCCGTTCGCCGAGACGCCCCCGACCTCGCCCACTCCCGCCACTAGAATATGGTGCGCCCCCGGCTCAGGAAACTCCACGGTGACCGACAGGTCGCCGCCTGCCAGGGCCGCCGTCACCTCGCCCATCGCACTGACGCGGATGCCGTCCGCAAGGGCTGTCTGGGGCGAGGGCAGGGAGCCGAGGCACTGGGCAAGCGCCATCGCCTGGGTATACGGTGGCACCCAGTAGTCCGCGCCCAATGCGTTGGCGGTCAGGTCAATCGAGTCGGGGATCAGCGCGACACGATGGGGCTCTGTATACTGCTGCAGCGCGCCGCTGCTCAGCAGTCCCAGGCGAAGGGCGCTCCACGGTTCCTCCACCCCGGCCTCGATGAGCCAACTCAGCGCGCATGCATAGTTGAGCCCGCACCATTGCACCGGCCTGCCATACCAGAAGCCGGTATACCAGGTGGCTCCGAGAACCGGCGTTGATCCGTACAGCATCTCGGGCATCGTCGGGTCGTTCCACAGGTAGATGAAGGGGATCCCCCGGTTCGCCCAGGCTTCGGCTTTGTCACGGTAAGCTTGGTCGCCCGTGAGCCAGTAGGCCTCGACGAAGGCCCGAATCGCGTCCGCCGCCGCAACAATGTCAGGCGCGTGAGCGGGCACCTCCCAGCACTGGGCAGCGCGCGGGACGAGGAATGTGTCCAGCCATGCCAGTGCCTTCATGCCGGCGGACCTCGCCGTCTCATCACCAGTCAAGCGGGCAAGGCGGAGCAGAGCAGCGGCGTAGCTCGCGCCGAACCCGACCTCCGAGCGGTCGAGATCA
>JALGSS010001029.1 GCA_029821745.1 Candidatus Zipacnadia bacterium | reverse complement strand
CATGTACTATTCTTGCGTCTAAAAAAAGAACCTCCTTCGCATAACAGACGCATGTGAATAGAGAACCACTCGCCAAGATGTGTGTAATGCATAGGGCTGAAGACCTGCGGCTACAACGGCTGCAACGACGGCCCGCTACAACGACATGCCAGGTTGAAGACCAGGTCGATCACCGTGCGGACGAAGGCGGCGCTGAATTCACCGAAGATCAACCCGAAGAAGAACGGACGCGCGGTGCGGTAGGCAGACAAGCCGCCGTAGCGCAAGAGCAAGCTCTTGATCAGCCAGGTGAGGAAGATCGGCAGCCACATGCGGAACAGCCCGAAGCTGCCCGAGGCCAGGTAGCCCACCGGATGGAAGGGCCACCAAACAAACTGCGTGCGCATCACCGCCAGAAATAGCGTGAAACCCACGCCGTACAGGTACGCGCCCGTCGCTCCATACTGCGGCTCGCGCGGGCTCGCGATCCAGGAATCCAGCTTGCGCCACGGGTCATTGCCGAAGGCCCAACCCGCCGGGCCCGTGAACTTCGCCGATTCGTACCCCGTCTGGTAGACCACGTGCAGGTGCGCCCAGAAGGCCGCGATGATCGCGACCAATGACGCCGCCAGGATGACCCCCGAGAGCCCTCGCAGCTTGATCCCCGACTGCTCGCCGATGCGCATCATGTCCCCATGCACCGGCATCGGCAACTGGCGGTGAGTGCGCACGAGCCAGAAGTACAGGCTCATCACCGCCAGGTCCTTCTTCGCCCACGCCGCGCCACCGGTGATGTTCTGGAGCACGTCATCCGCGCCGACCTGGTACAGCTCGATAGTCGGCAGGCCAAGTTCCGCGCGGATACGGGTGATGGTGAGGACCGTGGTCAGGAAGATCGCGAAGAAAGCGATGGCGCCGAGGGCGCTCATGCCCGCGGTGATCGAGAAGCCGATCAGGACCACCACGCCCGCCAGGAAGCCCCATACTGCGACGCCGCTGGGCAGCGGCTCATCCTCGTCATCGGCGCGGCCGGCACCACCAATCGCCCCCTGCCAGACACGCTTCAGATGGTCCCGGGCCGCCCAGACCACGAACAGGGCGATGCCCAGGTACGCCCCCACGCCCTGCTGCTGAATATACGGGAACCCGCGCCACTGGGTGAAGCCCATCATCGCGGCAAGAATCATCTCCAACCGCGCGAAGAAAAAGAAGAACCACACCGAGAACGCGAGCTGCAAGGGCAGCAGGTACGCCATTCCGTAGCTGAAGGGGTATGAGGAGATGGGGATGGCGCCGGCGGCGCTCAGGGGCATGCCCTTGAACACGTAGTTATGCACGCCGATGTTGAGAGTGGGCATGTAGGGCCAGATATTGTGGGCGAGGCGGATGAACTGAATCGTCGCGGCTAGGCCGAAAGCAACCCAGAATAGGGAGCTACGGAAGAGCACGGTGTTCGGCGCACTGACCTCCAGCGGGGCCTCGGCGATGGGGTAATTGAGGCGCTCCCGATCCCACTGCTTGCGGAAGATGGACATCAGGCAGTAGAGAGTCCAGACGAAGACGCCTGCGAACACCGTCCACCAGCCCAGGGGCGCCAGCCACGGGCGCACCACACCTGTCGTGTAGATGCTCGTGTCGCCCATGTACAGCTTCTCCAGCGCCGCGGGCTCAGACATGACGAGGTGAGTGGGGATATGCGGGATCAGCTCGTCGGCCCACCCGTTCTCCGGCGTGGCGTTGCGGAACACCCAGGTGATGGTTGTGAACAGAATCTGCAACTGGTCGTGTCCGCCGAGGGCGCTGGCGACCACCAACATGATATAGATGGTGAGGATCTCGCCCCGGGAGAACACGAAACGCGGAGCCACGCGCAGGAGCAGGCCGTTGGCTCCGATGAGAACCAGAAGAAGGGCGACGCAGTTGAAGAAGAGCGCGGAGGTGGTCGCGTTGTCCGAGTAGCGGACATACTCGATCTGCGCCAGCCACCACGCGTTGATCGGGATGAGAACCAGGCCGATGATTACCGCGCGGGCGCTGATCGATTCTGCGACGTCTTTATTGGCTTGCTCGGGACGTTTGGACATTGATCGGGTGCTATCCGTAGGGCATGTCGTGCGGCGTGGTTGTGCCTGCTACTATTCCCCCCGTTACGGGCGGGAC